>CANQBU010000039.1 GCA_947589615.1 uncultured Clostridia bacterium
AAAATGTGGACGGAAAATGCAAGCGGAGATAAGCCAACACTCTTCAATGCCTATGATGAGCGTGATGAGGCACTTTCTGTCGCAAAGACAATTTCAAGTCTGGTCGCAAATGGCTACTCTTATGATGATATAGCGGTTTTGATGAGGATAAATGCACTCTCGCGAAGTTTTGAGGAAGCCTTTTTGTCTTACGATATTCCACATAGAATTTATGGCGGATTTAAGTTCTACGAGCGGGCAGAAATAAAGAATGTGATAAATTATTTGCGTCTCTTTGTAAATCCAAAAGACGATGTCGCTTTTGCAAGAATTATAAATTTCCCAAAGCGAGGAATTGGAGATGGAACGCTTGCAAAACTTGGTCAAATTGACTATAATATGTCCCTCCTTGAAAATTGTCTTTCACTGCCGGAAGCAAATCCACTTTATAAAAAATTTTCTTCCTTTATAAATGCCTTTGTTTCAGCAAGGGAATATCTATCATTACCTCTTCCCGAATTTGTGGAAAAAGTTTTAAATGTTTTTGAGATTAGGAAAGCATACAATGTCAAAGATGAGGAAGATATGAATAGGCTTTTAAATATAGAGCAGTTTGTTTCATCAGTAAAAGAATATGTTTCACTCAATCCTGAGGCCGACTTAAATGATTATCTTCAAAATATAACTCTCTCTTCTGAGAATGATGAAATAGGCCAGTCAGGAGCGGTAACAATTGCCACTGTTCATGCTGTAAAGGGACTTGAATTTAAAGTGGTGTTTATTGTTGGTATGGAGGAGGGAATTTTTCCAATATCCCGCTCGCTTAATTCAAATGCCGAACTTGAAGAAGAAAGGCGGCTAATGTATGTTGCGATTACTCGGGCAGAAGAAAAACTTTATCTTTCTCACGCGTCAAAACGATATTTATATCGAGACAGCCAATATCAAACGCCAAGCCGTTTTGCAAGAGAATTAGGACTTTTGTCGTTGCAGGAAAATAAAAAGCCAAGAGAGAATTTTTCCGATTACCAATCTAATTATGGTTATTCGAGTTATAATAAAGGTATGACTTGGGGCGGTAGTTCTCAGTCAAAAAGCATAGTTGATACAAAATCATTCTTTAAACGCGAAGAAAAGAAAGAGAATGTCAAAGATGTATCAATTTACAAAGTTGGACAAAGCGTTATCCACCCTAAATATGGAGTGGGAAAAATAGTTGACATAACCCCTGATGGGCTTGTCGGAGATATAATTTTTGACACATTTGGGAAGAAAAGTTTAATGCTTGAATTAGCACCTTTGGAAATTATTTAAAAAGCATTTATTAAGCCCGGTAAAGCGGGGAATAAATTATATATAATAAGGGAAATAAAATGAGCGAAAAAATAATTGAAGAAATGAAAAATTTGATCGAGGTAATAAATAAACATAATTACAATTATTATGTGCTTGATAATCCTACAATTTCCGATGCGGAATATGATAAATTATATTACAGACTTGTCGATCTTGAAAAGGAAAGTGGTGTAATTTTGGAGGGCTCGCCCACTCAGCGTGTGGGAGATCATGTGCTTGACGGATTTGAAAAAAGAGTCCACACCGTCAATCTTTATTCGTTAAACAAGGTTCGTGATTTTGGCGATCTTGAAAACTGGATGGAAGATATGAATAGGGCGACAGGAGGAACGCTGTTTGCACTTGAATATAAATTTGACGGCTTGCAAATTGTTATAGAATATGAAAATGGTCATTTTAAAAATGCGACAACTCGTGGAAACGGGACGATTGGCGAAGATGTCACATTGCAAGTTAAAACTATTCGCTCCCTTCCACTATCAATTCCTTTCAAAAAAAGATTGATAGTTCAAGGCGAAGGCATGATGACAAATCGTGCATTTAACGAGTATAATAAAACGGCGACTGAAAAATTGAAAAATCCAAGAAATGCGGTTGCGGGTGCTGTGCGCAATCTTGACCCAAAGGAGACGGCAAAGCGAAAATTAGACTATTTCTGCTATGGGATTATGCTGTGCGAAGATAGGAAATTTAAAACACAGGAAGAAATTCATGATTTTATTGAAAAGCAGGGATTTAAAACAGGCGGATATTTCAAACTTTGCAAGAATGCAAAAGAGGTGGAAGAGCATATAAACGAAGTTGACAAGGAAAAGGCAAAACTAGATGTCCTTATAGATGGAATGGTGATAAAAATAAATAATGTCGACAAGCGGGATGAAATTGGGTTTACTGCGAAATTCCCACGTTGGGCAATGGCATACAAGTTTGAGGCTCAGGAAGCAAGCACGATGCTTGAAAGTGTAACTTGGCAGGTAGGAAGAAGCGGGCGAGTAACACCTATTGCAAATCTAACTCCAGTTGAACTTGCAGGAGCGACTATTTCTCGAGCCACGCTAAATAATATTGAAGATATAAGAAAAAAAGACTTGTATGAAAAAGCCAGAGTGTTTATAAGAAGAAGCAATGAAGTTATCCCAGAGGTCATGGGACTTGCCGAGAAATTTGATGACTCTAGAAAGATTGAAGTGCCTTCTACTTGCCCATGCTGCGGGCAAATGTTAGAGCGAAGAGGGCCTTTACTATTCTGCACTAATCATTTGGGATGCAGAGAACAAGTGGTTGATAAGCTTTCCCATTTTGCTTCAAGAAATGCCTTCAATATTGAAGGGCTAAGCGAAAAAACTGCCGACTTATTTTATGAGAAACTTGGTGTCAGAAAGTTAAGCGACATCTTTACTTTGAAGGAAGAGGACTTGTTGCCCCTAGATAATTTTAAAGATAAAAAGGCAAAGAAAATTGTCGAAGCAATCAAAAAAAGCAAAGATGTGGATTTGGCAAGGTTTTTATATTCACTTGGCATTGCTGAAGTTGGCTACAAAACGGCAAAGGAACTTGCGAACAAATTTCAAACTCTTGAAAATATAATAAATGCCGATGTAAATTCGCTCTGTGAAATAGAGGATATAGGCGAGATTATCGCTCAAAATATTTATGATTATTTCAGAGATGAAGAAAATATGAAAGAGGTGGAAAGCCTTTTGGCATGCGGGGTAAATATTTCGCAGTCATCAAATTTAAAAGGTAAAAACTTAGAAGGTAAGACAATAGTAATTACAGGCACGCTTTCACAACCTCGTTCATATTTTGAAAAATTGATAGAGGAAAATGGTGGCAAATTTTCAAGTTCGGTTTCAAAAAATACAAGTTTCGTTCTTGCAGGGGAAGAAGCGGGCTCAAAATTAGATAAAGCACGTGAACTGTCAGTGCCGGTGTTAAGCGAAGATGAGTTTATAAAAATGATAAACAAAGAGGACTAATAAAATCAGATAGTCCTTTTTTTGGGTATTGACTAATGTAAATAAATGTGTTATATTTAATTATAAGGGAAATTATGGATATTCGAAGCAATAACTATTACGAAACGAGAAAAAAGGCAAAAGATATGGATGATTTTGAATTGATTGATGCACAAATGCATAATCACAATCTTTTGTTTGACGAGAGAAGAAAACTAAATCGCCAAATAAGAATTTGCCGTTTTCCTAGAAATTTTATGCTTATAGGTGGCGGTCTGACATTTCTTACATTTATGGGAGTTTTTACTGGTATGGGGGTTGTAAAAGATGTCGCCAATATTTTAGGACCAGCCTTGTTTTTAAGTGGTCTTATTGGCAAGACAATGCAACTTGATGATTTGACGGGCGTAATTGAAAGGCAGGAGAGTATAAAAGAAATCGAAGACGCCATTGATGCTATAAGCGAAGAAATTGACGACCGATATCAAAAGTTCTTGGAAAAATCACAGCCGGTTGAAGAAAGGGTCTTTGAAGAATTTTAAATGGAGGAAATATGTTCAGTTCGGGATTTGAAGGAATAAGAGATATAAACTATCCTTTAGAAGGGAAGATGCCTAGGATTATAGATTATTTTGTAAAAGTGTATGGTGAAAAATACAGAAAGCGTATAACTGAAAAGTTAAATGATGCCTGCTACTTTTTCTTAGATGACGGCAATAAAGGCGGGATATATTCAGCAGATATTTATTTAAAAGAAAGAAGAAAAGAGGCGATTTACGAACTTACACAATTTAAGAAAGATTATTGCGGCTATGAAATTTTAGATTATGATACATTTGCGGATTTTTTGCCAAGGGTAAGACATTGGCAGGTAAAAATACCTGAAAGCGAATATGTTGACTTTATGCAATTTGCAAGTTCAGTTGATATTTCTCTTCTTTCAAAGGCAAAAACATCTTTAAGCACGCGGAAATTATTTGGCAAAACCCATGATGAGGGTGAACTTAAAAATAATATTGAAGACGAAAAACCAAAAGAAACTTTAGGAGAAATTTTAAAATTCTTTGAGAGCGAATGGTGGGACTTTGATATAGCAAGTTCAAATATTGACTATATTGAAAGTGAACGCGAAAGATTGGATATTCGCAGTCTGGGTAAAACGATAACGAAAGAGGAAACATTGGCGGCTTTGCTAATGAAAAACGAATTGGAAGAACGAAAGCTTTTCATTCGTTCCATTGAATTATATGTTAAATTTATAAGCGGGCATTATTCAATTCCATTAAATGAGGAAATTATGCCTGATCTTGTTAAAATTGCGTCTGATTATACATATTTTTCATTGATTCGTGATGAAGAGGATCTCAGTGATAAAAAGGTTGATCAGTTTATAGAAATGTTTGAGGACATAAACGAAATTGCTCAAAAGAAAATTGATATGACTGGGGTTGAAAAAGATAGAAGAGGCGTTGTAATAAGACACTTAAAGGATATGAGTGAAAAATTTAACGCACTTTTGCTTGAAAAAGCCGATTTGTTTTTACAAAAAGATTTTCAAAATGGGACTCTTCCAGATTTTGAAATTTTGAAAGAAGTAGAAAATCGTGAAGCACTTGACGAATATGAAATAAAGATGATTTTAGATGAAAGACTGGGTTTTCAACATTTTAATGAGAGGATAGGAGGGGCATGCCTTTGCACCGCTGAGAAAAATTCTCACAAACAATTTACGGTCTGCTTCAATTCCGCTCTTGCTAATTTAAGTGATAATTCACTTATACATGAAATGGGCCATATAATTGACGGTTCATGCCGATTTGACGGCGAAAAATATACATTTAAAACAGGATTAACTGTTTCAGAGCGTGGGGAGGATAAAAATTTTGGCACTTTTAAAAATTATGATAGATATACGGCCTTAAATGAAATTATAAACGATTTCTATACATTAAAAGTTGTCAGAGAAATGCAAAAAGATGATTTCAAAGTTGGGCTTCGACCAAATTCACTTACGATTTATTCGTTGGCATTTCCATTTTTAAATGCATTTATGACAAATTATAAACAGCAACTGCTTGATTCTAAAATGAGCGAAGATCCAAAAAGAATTTTCAAATATTTCGCAAAAGAAGATGTTGATGCACTTGCCGATGCATGCACTGCCTATATTAAAGAGTGCTGCAAAAACGAAAAGTTATCATCGTCTATGGTTTATTTAATTTCGAAGAACGATACAAACGCTATGACGAAAATTACTCAAGCCTATCCACAGGAAACAACAGAGATATTTAATGCTATGAACGATCTAGCAAGGACTGTTGAAAAAATGAAACTTATCGATATGGCAAAGCAAGATGAATTGGATAATAGTTCGACAATATAATAATTAAAAAGGATTAAAAAATGATAAAACACAAACTTGAAAACTTGACAGAATTACATAATCCGTTAAAAGGAAAACTTCCAGAGGTGGCGGAATATTTTATCAAATTTTATGGCGAACAATATAGAGAAAAAATCATTAAGGTTTTTAATGATGTTGAATTCGTTTTTGTGGACCCTGTCAATCAAGATGGAGATACTTCGTTTCAAGTTTATTTCGATAGCATCAGAGATAGAATATTTGTTCAATTGAACTTGGAACTTTCTACAAGAGGCATTAAGATTTTAAATCAAGATGAATTTTTGAAAAATATCAAGGGTGCGGAAAGATTAGCCAAGACTATAAAACCAGAAGATTGCGAGCAGGTTGTAAATCTTTTATGTGCATTTGACATTCGCCATTTGCCTGAAAATCTTCAGTTGCTTGCAGATAAAAGCGTCACCCCACATGATTTTGAAATGCTTTTAAAGGAGAAGGACATTAAGAGTGATTTGTTAAAATTCTTCTCAAGTGTTAATGAAGTTTACAATACAAGTAAAATTAAGGGAAGCCTTGAACAACTTGATGCCGATCAAAAGAGGTTGGGCTTTGATAAAAAAGTAGACTATAAAAAAGAGATAGAAAAATTAGATGAGAAGTTGCTTCGCCTGTTAACCGACACAATTACAAATCAATTCAACATTCCAAAAACAAAAAATAACTATTTTAAAATTTACGAAATTTTGCCCAATTATCTCACATTTATGAATGGCAAAGAAGGTGAGTTTCGGGATATGTTTGAGACTCTTTTTGAGCTTTCAAGAAATAAATTGCAACTTAAGGAGTTAAGGGCCGAACTTGATGGACCTAATACCGATTTTTCCTCCCCATATTTTCAATCTTTCCGTGCGCAATTCTCTGAATGCATGGAAAAGTTGCAATCAATGGCCGTTGAAAGAGATTACAAAATACTTGAAACATTTGATGATACAAAAAAAGTAATAAAATTCCTAAGAGAGAATAACATGGAATTTGCAGATCAGGTCATTGAGATGATAAATCAATATAAGTTCGGCCTACTTGATAAAAATGCATATGTTGATAGTTCGGGAGCATGTGTTTATACAATAAAAAAAGATATGCCACATCAGTCAAAGAGCATTATAGTTTTACCTTCATATTTGCTTCTAAAAGACAGGACTTTATTCCACGAACTTAATCATGCAATCCAAACTCTCACAATTAGCGACGACGAGAATAGCGTGACAATGAAGGTGGGTGTTCCGTCGGCAAAGTTAACTTTCTCAAAGGAAGGAATTTGCGACGCCGAAAGGACTTTTAGCGAAGAAGCGACTATGTTCAATGAGGTTTTAAATGACTATTTAACTGAAAAAATATTCGAGCCTGCGAGGGAGATGTTGAGAATAGGCGATGAAGTGGAGAACGAAAATGCCTATTACATTCATGCATTTGATTTTTTAAGTAAATTTTTTGAAAAGAATCTTGACGTTCTAAAAGAATGTGCTATAAGTGATGACCCATATAGTTTTTTAAAACAATTCGACAAAAAAGACCTTATAAAACTTATGAATTTGACTGATGATCTTATGAGGGATATAAAACAAAATACACTCGATTTTAAAGAATTTAAAATGCAGAAACTTCTTTTGGATTTTAAACATAAGCGAAAACTTTCTCCAAGCGAACTAAAAAAAGAATACTTTACAGACGGTTGCAGAAAATTCGTTGATTATTTAAAAGAATTTGATATATTGGCAGAGGAAATTAAACCTTTGTCTCAACAAACGGCTGAAGACAAAAAATCGACACAAAGCACAGAAGAAGTTAAAGAAAATTATTATGATGAAAATGGGAGGGACGAATGATAAAACACGACATGACAAAAGTGAATTTAGATAATCCACTGGAGGGGAAAATACCTCAACTTATTGAATATTTTGTAAAGTTTTATGGCGAGAAATACCGGGAAAGAATTACCGAGCGAATAAACAATGCAACGTTTGTTTTTGCAAGCGTTTATATAGGTGAAATTGAAAGAGATTTTGGCGGCATGAAAGCGTCATACGATGAAGACATTACTGAGAAGCTTGAAAAATTCTTGAAAGAAAAATATGATGCTAAGGTATTGGATGAAGATGGCTATTACAATGTTTTAGATGCAAAGGATTGGGCAAAGATGAGAACCAAAGCCGATCGGAAAGATTTGGTGGAATATTTGAATTGTTTTTCAAACTTTAAAGGCACAACCATCGAAGATTTGCAAGACGAGCAAAAGAAAGGAAAAATTAAAGAATTTTTAGATGGTCTTTTTGAACGCACTGATGATTTATTAAAACAGAGAGATGCGTTTTTAAGAGAGGAAAAGAAGGAATATGAAAAAATAATCTATGGAAAAATGCAAAAGATAGAAAAAGAGTTTGAAAACAAATTGAACTTGCTTATAAGCGGACATATTTTTAAGACTTATAATATAAAATTCACTCCTAAAAATGTTAAAGAGGTGTTAAAACTCGTCCCAACTTATGTTGACCTGTTAATTAAAAATCCAGAATTTGTAACCGATTTTGACAGGGACAAATATGGCTTTATGTTTTTCAAAATTCGTTCGCTTGGAGGAGATAGTTTAACTTCATATAGGCCATTAAATATGAAGCAGTTATTGACATTAAAGGCTGATGATGACAATATTCAACTCGAGCAGGAAATTTCCCGACTTCAAGAAAGAAAGGCGTTTGAATTAAGCAATTTATATGTGCCTTATGAAGAACTCGAAAAAAAGAATATAGTTGGCTATAGATATTTCCTAGTTGACGCTATTAATACTTTAAGATGTGACGAAGCAGGGGCGCTGACTTATCTAACTGTAAGTAAAGATGACCCTAAAAAGACACAAGCAGTATGCGTTTTCAACTCTTTTTACAATTTGAGCAGTTCCGACATAATCCACGAGTTAAACCATGTAATTGAAGCTGATGTAAAAGTTACCAAAAATGTTATGTCGATAAAAACGGGTTTCCGCTATACAAAACAATATGTTGATGGCGGAGAGTATGGAGATATATTTTATCCTGATATAAGACATGATGCGACAATGTTCAATGAAATTATCAACGACTATTTAGCAATAAAGATTAACAAGATTCTTGTCAAAGACAATTTTAAAATAGGTGATGTAAAATTGCCAACGACAAGTTCGGCATATTCCGATTTATTCCCTATTTTCGAAGATTTCATTGAAGAAAATATGCAGGAGATAATCCGTTGTAGAATGAGCAGCAAACCTTTGCTTTACAATAGGGCTATTGGGGAAGAGAATTTCCAAAAACTTGCATATTACGCTCAAAAGATTTTTGATCTCTATGAAAGATATTATGTTGTCAGCGAGGAGCTCGACAAAGAGCATATTTGCGATGAGATAAACAGAAAACGTGGCAATCAATCGATTTTTGAATTTGCAAAAAATCATGGCAACGATGTTTCCGCCGAAGCAAAGGAAGTGCTTGAATATGTAAAGAAAATCGAAAAGGTGTTTAACAAAATTAAAAGAGAAAGACAGTCTAGCAGAGAAAATAGAAATAAAACTGTTAACGGGAAAGAAGATTTATTTGACCGTGACCAAATAATAAAATATGATGTTGATTAATAAAATTATTAAGATAATAAATTATTAAAAAACTTTAATATTATTAATAAAAAATACTTGACAACGACAACAAACTTAGTGTATAATTTCTCAGTATGCTTCGTTGTCGGAGGCAATGCTTTAATTGGCTAAGTCCAAAAGCATAAACAAACAGCAGGTGAAGAAATTTGCCGATTTGCAATTATTTGCAAAGTTACACTTTAATGTGTAATCGTGCTTGTTCGTGTTTTACAAATTAAAAGCATTTTTCATGCACGACAACAATGTCGTGCTTTTTTTAAGACAAAATCTACTTAATTTTTAAGTTTAAAAGGAGAAAACTATGCCTACATTTAACCAACTTGTAAGAAAAGGTCGTAAGGTTGCCGCAAAGAAGTCAAAAGCACCTTTGCTTGAAGAGAACCCTCAAAAAAGAGGAGTTTGCCTTTCAGTTAAAACAGCAACCCCTAAAAAGCCTAACTCTGCTTTAAGAAAAATTGCAAGAGTTAAACTCTCAAATGGTTATGAAGGAACTTGCTACATTCCAGGTGAAGGGCACAACCTTCAAGAGCACAGTGTTGTATTAGTTCGTGGCGGAAGAGTTAAGGATTTGCCCGGTGTTCGTTATCACATCATAAGAGGCTCACTTGATACTGCCGGCGTTCAAAACAGAAAGCAAGCTCGTTCAAAATATGGCGCTAAACGCCCAAAGAAAACAAAATAAAAATTAAAAATCTCAGTCTAAAAGATTGATAAAAGGAGAATTATTATGCCAAGAAGAAATAGCGCCGTTAAAAGAGAAGTTTTAGCAGATCCTATTTACAAAAGCACAGTTGTAACAAAACTTGTAAATCAAGTTATGCTTTCAGGAAAGAAGGGGCTCGCTCAACGTATAGTATATGGCGCGTTTGATATTATTAAAGAGAAGATGGACCTTGACCCACTCGAAGTATTTTCTCAGGCACTCGAAAATGTAAAACCTGTTCTTGAAACAAAGTCAAGAAGGGTTGGTGGTGCAACATACCAAGTTCCAATGGAAATTAGACCTGACAGACGTCAAACATTAGCAATTCGCTGGCTTGTAACTTTCGCAAGAAAGAGAAGCGGTGAAAGAGGAATGGATGCAAAACTTGCTGGCGAAATCATGGACGCTTACAACAACACCG
>CANQBU010000040.1 GCA_947589615.1 uncultured Clostridia bacterium
AACTGTGTAGTTTACAATGGGGGTTCTACATTAGTAACACCAACCAATTTAGAAAAGTGGGTATTGATTAGCGGAAAGTATTTCCCTAAAGCACTCACTTGGCTTGCATAATTCAGACTAAAAAAGGATGTCAAACTGACATCCTTTTTTGATACAGATGACATGAAAAATTTATTTTTCTAGAAATTTAAATTATGAAATAAGTATTTTATAAATGTTTTTTTTAAATAAAAAATAAGTGGCAAAATCAATTTTTTTATTATTTTTTTCTCCCTTATTTACGGAGTTTTAGCGATTTATGAAAAATAAAAAATAATATATTTTTAGATTATTTGATTTTCTCAATTTTTTAAAGAAATTAAAATCTTTGCACTCACAATTCCTTTTGTCGCGGCAAAAATAAATGATTAGCTTTCCTATTTATTTTGAAAACTTAAATTCCCTATTTGTGAGTTATACTTCTCTGAATTGTTGTAAAAAGAAGGGCCATTTTAAATAGATCGTATTTTATTTTGACAGTGGAAAGTGTTGAATTCTATTTATATATGGATGAATTGATTTGCATTATTATGCTAGTTTTTTGAAAAATTGATAGGCTAAGGTGAAACTTGGCGAATGAAAGTGTATTTAATAAATTTATTTTAGAACCTTGACTTTTTCATTTTAAATGATTATCATTATAATATAATAATGATATTTGGAAGGAGTAGGCATGATTATAAATCCAAAGGAAAAGAGAGATTTAAAGAAAAGTTATAAAAGGCTTGCAATCTTCATTCTCGTTGCTGCTTTCATTGATAGTTTTATCGCTTTTCTCTTCTTTTTCTACACAAATATTAATCAGGTCCTATGCGGATTCATCATTATTGTAATAACTACAATTTTATACTTGCTCTTTTTATACATTTGTGCTAAAATTGATAAAAAGAGGGCGGAAAGGCTTGCCAAAGAAAACAAGAAGGATCCTTTCTCAAAAAACCAATGATAATTTACAAAAGGAGAGAATATGGCCGATTATAGAATTATGCCACATAACATTGAAGCCGAACAGTCTGTGCTTGGCTCTATTCTTATAGATCAGCAGGCGCAATCTGACATTTTGCCGGTGATTCGAGAAGAGGATTTCTATCTTGAGTCGCACAGGAACATTTATTCTTCGATGCTTAAAATCTATGCCAAGTCTACGCCAATCGACTTTGTTACTCTGTCCGACCAACTCGACAAGGACAAAATCCTTGACAAAGTGGGGGGCATGGAGTATATCACAATTCTGTCAAATGTTATTCCATCTGCCGCCAATTACAAATACTATTGCGATATTCTCAAGGCCGACTCGGTTCGAAGAAAACTAATTGAGGCGGGGCAGTCAATAATCAAGGAGGCTTATGACAGCGAGGGCAGCGAAGAACTTCTCCAGCGCAGCGAAACAGCAATCTTTGATATTGCCGAAAAGGGCTCGACCTCAGCACTTGAACATGTGGGAGCGCCTGATGGGGCAATAAAGCATGTCATTGATAAGTTTGACAAAATTGCGAAGGATCCGACCTCAATAAACGGAATTCCTACGGGCTTTAAAGATTTCGATGCAATTACAAACGGCCTTCAAAACAGTGATATAATAATGCTTGCGGCACGTCCCGGCGTCGGGAAAACTTCATTTTCTATGAATGTCGTAGTTAATGCCGCGGTAGAGCATGGCAAAAAGTGTGCAGTTTTCTCCCTTGAAATGAGCAAAGAACAGCTTATGCAAAGGGCAATTTGCTCTCTTGCGAGAGTGAGCATGGCAAAGGCACTTAAAGGAGAAATGGACGCCGAAGAGTGGAAACGCATTTGGACTGCGACCAAAAAACTTGAACAAAGCGGAATCTACGTTGACCAGTCATCGCTTTCCACTCCCGCCGATATACTTACAAAATGCCGAAGGTTAAAGGCAAAAGAAGGGCTTGACCTTGTTATGATTGACTATATCCAGCTTATGAAGTCCTCTTCGGCAAAATCGACGGACAATCGTGTAACTGAAGTGGGGGCAATTTCAAGGGATTTGAAGGTTGCCGCAAAGGAGCTTAACGTTCCAATCATCGTTTTGTCACAATTGTCGCGTAGCGTTGAAAGCAGGCAGGGCGACCATAGACCTATGCTTAGTGACCTTCGAGATTCAGGGGCAATTGAACAAGATGCCGATATCGTTCTTTTCCTTTACAACCCTGAAAAATACAACGATGTGGAACAAGAAGACCCGCCGGGGACGGTCGAACTCATCGTCGCAAAACACAGAAACGGCTCGACGGGAACTGTCAAACTGCGTTGGGTCGGAGAATACACATCTTTCTTCAATATTGGCGAAAAAGTTGAAGAGGTTAGAAAACGTGTGGATATTAGTAAGATTGAAGAAAAACCTATACAAAATATGGGGAATGTCGATGTTTTTGATGATTAAAAGGAGGTAATCATGTCAGACAAAGGATATTCTACGGGTGGAGCAAAAAAATGGCTTATCATTATTGGCGGTGTCGTATTCGTCGCCGTGCTTGTAGTCATTATTTTAATGGCAATTCCACCAAACACTTACAATGCCGTTGAAACACTTTATAGGACGGCAAACTCCTCTTTCCTTGTGAGTGAAAGTGAAAGAAAAGAGTATGTTAATTACGAAAAGAAAATTACAGATTTACCTGAACTTAACTACTATAGCGACGAAATCGCAGATATGAGGACGCTTGCACAAACGGTGAATCAGATGCTTGATTTTTATTCAAACCAGCTTGTTTTTGCTGATAGCAATAAAAACCTTAAGAAAAATTACAAGGTTATCAAAAATAACCTAAACAAGGCAAATGAGCACAAAGAAAAAATCAGTGATTTCATTACAGAAGTGACTGAAACCGAGGAAAATACGGCCTTCACCTATTTCAGAAGCATGGTTATTGAAATAAGAGAGGAATTTATTGCATGGCTTAAAGCCAATGCTAGTGCATTTGTTGGACTAAGCAATGGCTGCGTAGGCTCACTCGGAAAAACGGTTGAAAATAACACCGCTTTCAAAATCATAACCTCGACAATCAATGATGCTTTAAATGTTGTCATTTCCGAATATGACACCGTTGCTGAAAGTGACATGGTGGGAGATATTGCCAATGATTATGACTATAAACTTTCTCCAAAAGTTGACTATTTCAAATTCGTCGTTTCAACTTACATTCAATATGGACATGATATCAATGAATATTATTTCGACAAAACGATAAGCGATAAGTATGAGCTTGTTGCAAAATTCTATGACCTATATCAAGAACCAAATTTTGAAAACATTATAAGCACAGTTAAGGGGTCAGGCGAAGCCTTTACGTTTGAAAAAACTTATGAAAATGTCATTGATGAAGAAAACGTCTTAGATGCGGTCAAGGCGTTCTTGAAGGGAGGTAAGTAAAATGAAAATCAAAAAAATACTTGTTACATGTTTTCTAGCACTTATGCTTGCCCTTACTCCACTTACGATGTTTGCTTGCGGAAAATCAAAAAATACCAATGTTTACAAGACTTTCAATGATACATTTGTTCGTTTTAAAGAAGATTTTGAAGCTTTCGGCTCACAAACCTATTTTTCGACTGAATCCAAATATTACTTGAATTATCTTTATTCAGTAAATTATAATAAAGAAGCAGATGTTAGATATGTGCTTCAAAACTCTATATCGGCTTATGGGCTTAACTTTATTGAAAAATATTATCCTCGTCTTCAAGACTACAAGGGGAAGGCAAGCCTTAAAGCAGTTTCAAATTCAATTAACTCTTTAAATGATGAGTTTGATGAAATGAAGGGAGAACTTAGAAGACTTGTGGCTTTACCTGTCACTGCAAACAGCGTCGTTTATAACGGTCAATTTGCCCTTTATCGCGTGGAATTTAATGATTTTGTTGATGAAGTTTATAACACGGCAAATGCACTTGGAGACTTCTTGATTAATGCCGGCTTTACTGAGAGTTTGGGGACAGAAACTCCTAAACAAGAAGAGTTTGAAATTTATGCAGACATTTTGGCACTTCGCTCCATTACCGATTACCAGAAATTCTTCTTTATAGGCTGTGATGGATTACACTTGGACTCTACTGACTACAATAAAGCGTCAACTCAATATTCATACTTAACTCAAGTATTTAAACGCGAACTAAAGGTATTGACCGCCGAAGAGATAAATGAACTTATTTCAATTGTCGAAGTGGTTGAAAACTCTAGAAAAGATTACGAAAAAGCAATTGAAGGATTCTCATTTAATGACTATACAAATTCCTTTGCAGGAGATATGGATGCATATCTAAAGGAAGATGAAAATGCTTTGGCATTCTATAACAAAGTTTGCAGTTACCTATATGAACCTATCGGTGTAAGCCTTTTATTTAGAAGTTATTGGGCAAGCAATGTTGTAGAACCAAATTAACCAAAAGTGCTCGAAAGAGCGCTTTTTATTCGAAATACATTTAAGGAGATTTTTAATGAATTATAAAGACATAGCAAACTTAATTTTTCCCGATGTTACATTGACTGTCGAAGACATTTTTAAAAGATACCCAAAACGCAACCTCAAAGAAGGGCAATGCGTCACAAGATTTGCCCCAAGCCCAACCGGACTTGTTCATATTGGCAATTTTTTCCAAGCCTTTATTAGTTATAACCTTGCTAAAAACTCAGACGGAGTGTTGTTCCTAAGAATTGAGGACACCGACCGAAAACGCGAAAAGACTGAGGCAAAAAAAGTTTTGTATGATGTTTTGAATAAGTTTGGGCTTGAATTTGACGAATATCAAACGCTTGATGGAAAAGATATAGGCGATTACGGGCCTTATGTTCAAAGCCAAAGAAATGATATTTATAGGGTTTTTGCAAAAAAGCTTGTTGAAGAGGGTAGAGCCTTCCCATGTTTTTGCAAAAAGACTGATGGCAAGGAAGACGTTTTGAAATTAAGAGAAAGCAAGTTTATTGACAATGATGAAAGAGAATATGACCCTTGCAGAGATTTATCTTATGAAGAGATAAAAAAACATATCGACAATGGCGAGTCCTTCGCTATTCGATTTAAAACTAAAAACAAGGGCGATGAAAGAATAAAATTTAAAGACGTCATAAAAGGCGAGTTGGAAGCAAAAGCCAACGCAAAAGATTTTATCATTCTCAAATCGGACGGAACTCCTCCTTATGCTTTTGCCCACGCTGTTGATGACACTTTGATGGGGACTACAATTGTCGTTCGCGGAGAGGAATATATCGCCTCAACTCCCGCTCATATAGAACTTTTTGAGGCACTTGGCTTTAAGCTTATCGATTATTG
This sequence comes from uncultured Clostridia bacterium, assembly GCA_947589615.1. GTDB lineage: Bacteria > Bacillota > Clostridia > Christensenellales > UBA1242 > Caccovivens. Next base: position 5,325 of record CANQBU010000040.1, read on the forward strand.
CCATAACCCACTTATTTACAAGTTAAACGAGCAGGGCAATCGACGCAAAATTTCAAAGCGTTATGACCCTGAATCTAACATGATGTTCTTTGTCGAAAATGGCTATCCAAATGACGCCGTTTATGAATATCTGTTAAATATGATAAATTCCCACTTTGAAATTTGGAGGAAAAATAATCCAAACTTGAACTGGAGAGAATTTAAGTTTAAACCAAATGAAATTACCACAGTTGCACCTATTTTCGACCTTGTAAAACTCAATGATATCTCAAAAAATATCATTGCCACTTACTCAGGCGAGGAACTTTTTGAGAAATGGCGACATTGGGCGGAAGAATATGACAAACCGCTTGCCCAAATTCTAAATAAGGAAAGGGACAAGTTTGTAAAAGTTTGCCAGATGGATAGGGAAGGAAAACCAAAACCAAGAAAAGATATATATGACTATAAAATGATGAAGGAACTTTTCCACTATTTCTTTGAAAGTCCAAAACCTATATTTGAGGAAGAAGACAAGGCGAAAGAACTTTTAAGAAGTTATCTTGAAAACTTTAAAATGCCATCTTCCAATGAGGAATGGTTTAACGATGTCAAAGTTATTGCCGGAAATCTTGGCTATGCCACCGACAACAAACTTTATAAGGAAAATCCTGACGCCTTTAAGGGCAATATTGCAAAGGCATGTGAATTTATTAGGCTGGCACTAACCGGTGAAAAGGACTCTCCAACATTATTTAACATTATTGAAATTTTGGGAGAAGAAGAAACCAAAAAGAGATTAGAAAGTTGCACAAAATAAACTTAAAACCCCGAGCGAATTGACTTCGCTCGGGGTTTTTAAATAAAAACTTTTCAATACTGTTTTTGAAAGGGCTAAGTTGCTTGAAGACAATGAGAAGTTTTAATCATGCTATGTAAGCCTGAAAAAATGTTTTTCCATGTCCACTTTATCCTCTTTAAATGTTACGCCTTCGCTCTTTAGAAGGCGTTTTTGGACGTCGTCACCCCCAAATGCAAAAGCGGGAGAAAGCGAGCCGTCACGAAAGACCACTCTATGGCAGGGAACAATGCCGGGATAGGGGTTTTTATGCAGCGCCCAGCCCACTTGCCGTGCAAGATTTGGACAAGATAAAAATTTTGCAATTTCGCCATAAGTCGTCACCTTCCCTTCGGGGATAAGTTTGACCGCCTCATATACATTTTCAAAAAAATTTTCTTTCATAGATATATTGTAGCACAAAACAAATCCATAGCAAAACGATACAACCTTTCATAAATATTTTTATGGGAAAAATAAATTTATGTGGACCCGAACTCATTGCCTTGGCGTCAAGCATTGCCATTGCCATTTATGATAAATTTGACAGGGACGATGTTCGAAAAATAAAGTGTTTGCTTGCCAATATATCGGGCAATTTAACAGTCATTGAAATTGAGGGCAGGCACAGAGGAGGAAAAGTCAAATGACTTTGCAAATAAGGCAGGCAATGACCGAACCGACCACGGATGCAACAAGGGCAATTGGAATTGCATAGAGAAGTTTTTTTACTTTGGTTTGAGAGGTGTAGACTGTCGCAACATAAAAGATTGTTTCGCTGCATCCCAAAATCACGCAGGCACATCTTGATATGTATGAGTCGGCGCCATACTCGGCAAACACGCTGTCAAGCAAAGCATAACTGCCCGAGCCTGTAAATGGGCGTAGAAGCACAAGTTCAATAAGTTCTTTCGGAATTCCTAAAAGATTAAAAATGGGGGAAAAGATTGTCGCAAGAATGTTTGTCGCTCCGCTTGCACGAAGAAGGGCGACGGCAATCATAATTGTCGCAATGTATGGGAATATGTCAACTACGAGAGGGATTGATTTTTTTGCACCTTTGACAAAAGTGTCATAGGTGTTTACTTTTTTATATTTTGAATAGCAAAACACTGCAATAAATATTATTGGCAAAATATATCCGCTCAAAATTTCCTCCTTTATTTTATATTTTCCCCCGCTTCGCAAGGGCGAAATAAATATATTTAATTTTTTTAATTTATGTCTTATTTTTATTTAATTTTTTTCTTTTGAATTTGTCGTGTAAGAAATTGGCAAGTTTAGTTAAAGATACGCCCACAATGCATGTGCAAACTGTGGCAATAAGCGTCGGCAAAATAATATCGGCGGGACTTTGCGAGCCGGCGGCCGCTCGTAGACCGATAACCGTTGAGGGAAGAAGTTGAATGGAGGTTGAATTTAAAACGACAAGCATTATTATCGCATGTGAGGCGACACCACTTTTGTCGTCAAGTTTTTTCATCGCGTTTATTCCCATAGGAGTTGCCGCATTGCCAAGTCCTAACAAATTGCCTGACATATTGAGGGCGATCATTTTCTCCGCCTCTTCATCTTTGATTTTGAAAAGCCAGCGTATCAAAGGGCGGAGCAGTTTTGCAAGTTTTTCGCTAAGCCCACTTGCCTCGACAAGCTCAAGTATTCCAAGCCATACCGCATAAACGGCACAAAGCTCGATTGCAAGCGTAAGCGCCCCGCTTGATGCGTCAATCATTGTGTTAAGCATTCCTGATGGGTCGTTAAAAAGGAGCAGGCATATTGAAAGAACGACCATTACAAACCAAATTCTATTCATAAAATAATCTATTCCTCTTAAATAATTTTTAAAACTTTATTTGACTTTTACTTTTGTTTGGGGCAAAATATATAAAAAGGAGATGCTATGTTTATTGACACCCATGCCCACCTTACTGATGAGGCGTTTAATGAGGATAGGGAAGAGGTTATAAAGTTTTCCCGCGAATGTATGGTGAAGAAAATAATCACTTCGGGCTTTGACATACCTTCCTCTTTCGAGGCGCTTTCGCTTGCAAATAAATATGAGGGCGTTTATGCGTCAATGGGCGTTTACCCTGAAAATATATATGAAATAGAGGACGATTTTGAGATTAAATTTTCAGCTCTTGCCAAAGAGAAAAAGATTGTTGCCTTTGGAGAGATAGGTCTTCAATATACCCCAGATATGCCTGAAAAATCAAAGCAAATTGAGGCGTTTTTAAGACAACTTACCCTTGCCGACAAACTCAATCTTCCCGTTGTTATCCATTGCCGCGATGCCTATGGCGATTTGCTTTCAATCTTACAGGAGAATAAAAACCTTGTAAATAACGGCGGGACTATGCACTGCTATGGCGGAAGTTTTGAAATGGCGGAAATGCTTATTCGCCTTGGGCTACATATATCAGTGGGCGGCGTCTCGACATTTAAAAATGCACAAAGGCTTAAAGATGTTTTGAAACAAATTCCTCTTCAAAACTTGCTTTTAGAAACCGATTGCCCATATCTTACACCTCACCCATTTAGGGGGAAGAGAAACAGCCCCGCCTTTATCCCTACAATTGCTCAAAATCTTGCCGATATTAAGGGCGTGACGGTTGAAGAGGTCGCAAGGGTGACAAGCGGCAATGCTGAGGAGGTGTTTAGGCTATGCTGAATCATAACTTCAAAAAGAAGTTTGGGCAAAACTTTATCTCCGACTCCAATTTGCTTGCCGCAATTTGCAATGATGCCGAGGTAGGAAAGGAGGACGTCGTTTTAGAAATTGGTGCGGGTGGCGGAACGCTTACAAAAGAACTTGCAGCCCGTGCAAAGAGGGTTATAAGTTATGAAATTGACGGAGATTTGAAAGAGCACCTACTCTCGCTTGACTTGCCAAATACAGAATTTATATTTGAAGATATTATGAGTGCAAAGATGGAGGATATCGAAAGCAAGATTGACGGAGAGTATAAACTGGTTGCAAATCTCCCATACTATATCACTTCACCAATCATTTTTAAGTTCTTAAGGGAGGCAAAACTTTGCTCCTCTCTTACAATTATGGTTCAAAAGGAGGTTGCACAAAGAATTGTCGCAAAAAAGGATTGCGGCGAATATGGAGTGCTTTCAATTATGACTTCCTTTTATGGAGAGGCGGCGATAAAAAGAATTGTATCAAGAAACATGTTTTATCCAAAGCCCGATGTTGATTCGGCACTTGTTACAATAAAAATCGACAGAGAAAAATATAAAAATATAAATGGCGACGAATTTTATGACTTTATTTGCAAAATATTCGCCATGCGAAGAAAAACTTTGAAAAATAACCTTCTTCACGCCTCACTGCCGGCTGAAAAAATAAATAAACTTGATGATTTAACGCTAAAAATGAGGCCTGAAAACTTCTCTCTTGACAGGCTTATCGCCATTTATTTAAATATTTTTAAATAAAAATATTGTGTTTTTGTTGTATTTTGAATTTTTATTTGCTATAATGTAAATGATAAATAATGTAAAAAATTTTAAAAGGAGGGGTGCAAAGTGAATTCAACGTCAACATTGTTGGGGCTCTGGGACGGTATACTTGAGTTTTTCTGGTGCGTGCTTGCCATAATTCCAAAGATGATTTATTTCTTCTTTGAATGCTTTGCAAGTGCGATAGATGCTATGCAAGCCCTAATAAGAAAACTTGCCGGACTTGATGTGTTCTATGTAAAGTCTGGGGCAAACTCCGCGTGGTCAGTTTCAGGGCAAGGGCAGGCTTATTCTAAAGTTGACCCTTTAACAGAATTTATATATGGTATTCTTGGGATAGGCAAGAATGCTGCGACATATAAATCATTAAACACAGTGTTCTGGTCGCTGAGCATATTTGCTTTGATTGTTCTTGTTGTTTGCACAATGATAGCAATCATCAAGTCTCACTACAACGAAGATTATGCAAGCACAAACCCTTGGAAATATATTTACACTGCAATTAAAGCAATTCTGACCTATGCGGCAATGCCTATAATTGTTGTTATAGGTATGCAATTGGCAACTTTTGTTTTAACAACGCTTGACAATATCACGGCGGGACAATCGAATGAAGAAACCCTAAAGGGCATTTATGGACAAAATGTAGTGCCGTTGTTTGAAGCGGGAACGGGGGATTTTGCCGGAGTTTATGGACGTTATGACTACTTCGGTTA
>CANQBU010000041.1 GCA_947589615.1 uncultured Clostridia bacterium
AACCTTGGAACTAAAAGCCGACAAGACATATGAAGAAAAACTTATGGAATCTGCATCAATGGAAGATGATGAAACTAAGCTTGTTAAAAGGGCACCTATTGTTGCAGTTATGGGACATGTTGACCATGGCAAAACATCGCTGTTAGATGCTTTCAGAAAAACAAATGTAGTTGCTGGTGAAGCTGGTGGAATTACGCAAAGCATTGGCGCTTATCAAATTTCATTTAACGGTGAGAAAATTACGTTTATAGATACTCCAGGACATGCTGCCTTCACTCAAATGCGTGCAAGAGGGGCGAAAGCGACAGATATCGCAATTTTGGTTGTTGCTGCTGATGACGGTGTTATGCCTCAAACTGTAGAAGCCATAAATCACATAAAAGCAGCTAATGTTCCAATAATTGTTGCTATAAATAAAATGGATAAGCCAGGAGCAAATCCTGATAAAATCAAGCAGCAATTGGCTGAAAATGGAGTTTTGCCTGAAGACTGGGGTGGAGATGCTATTTGTGTTCCAATATCGGCAAAAACGGGTATGGGACTAGATGATCTTAAACAAACCATACTACTTGTCAGTGAGGTGCAAGAATTTAAAGCAAACCCTGATAAAATGGCTACAGCTGTGGTAATCGAAGCTGAACTTGATAAAAACAAAGGTCCTGTTGCATCAATTATTGTTCAAAACGGAACTTTACGCGTTGGTGACTCTATTATGTCAGGATTAACTTATGGAAAAGTCCGTGCAATGTATGACGATACTGGTAAATCAATATTAAGTGCCGAACCTTCTAAACCTGTAGCTATTCTTGGATTCAACGACGTTCCATCAGCAGGAGATCAGGTTTATGCAGTCGAAGAAAACATTTCAAAACAAGTTATACAAGAAAGGATTGCAAAAATTAAGGCAGAGAGGGCTTCTCACTCAAGTGGAGTAACTCTTGATAATTTTATGAATAGAGTTCAAGAAGGAAATCTTAAAAATCTCAATATTATTCTTAAAGCAGATACAATGGGTTCAGTCGAAGCAATTAAAGCAACTTTATTAGGAATAAGAAATGAAGAGGCAAAAGTTAATGTTGTTCATTCAGGAGCAGGTGCGGTTACCGAAAGTGATGTCGATTTAGCTCAAACTACAAGCTCGGTTATTATTTGTTTTAACACTAAACCTTCCTCAAGAGCAAAAAATTTAGCCGATAGTATGAAAGTAGAGATTAAAGAATACAAAATCATATATGAAATTGTCGATGATATAACAGCGGTTATAAATGGTATGCTTAGCATTAAATATGAAGAACAATATATCGGAAGTGCAGAGATCAGAATGGTATTTAAGTTGTCCTCAGCAGGAAAAGTCGCCGGCTCGTATATAAAAGATGGAAAAGCTATGCGTAATGCCATTGCAGTGGTTAAACGCGGCGAAGAAGAAATAGGTAGAACATCCATTGAATCACTCAAAATTGTTAAAGATGAAAAATCTGAAGTTTTAAAGGGATTTGAGTGTGGTATAAAATTAAAAGATAATGTCGACTTTAAAGAAGGTGACACTATTGAATTTTATAATAAAGTAGCTATTAAAAGATAGGAGGGATAATGTCTAAAAGATTCGACAGGGCGAATAGTGAATTGCAAAAATGCATTTCATATATTATTTTAAATAAAATGAATGACCCTAGAATAGATCCACTATTATATGTAAGTGAAGTAAATTTAACTCCTGATTTTCAATTTTGCAAAATAAAGATTGCGCTTGATGATGAAAATAAACAAAAATTGGAAACAATCATTAAAGTTTTAGAAAAATCAGAGGGATTTATAAAAAGAGAATTAGCCGATATGGTTTCTATGCCTCAAATGCCAAAGTTGCAATTTGAAATAGATAAAGGAACAAGTGCAACTATAAGAATCAATGAGATATTAAAAACATTAAATATAAATAAAGATGAGTGATTGATGGATAGTTTAAAAGAAATATCAAAACAAATAAAAAAATCAAATTCCATTGCAATTTTTACGCATGTTTCACCCGATTGTGATGCGCTTGGTTCGTCTTGTGCTTTAATGACCGCCTTAAATAAAATGAATATTAAAACAAATTTATTTATTAAAGAGCCTCTAACGCATGACCAAACAAAATTATTTTCTGAAAATAAAATATTAAATACAGAATGTGATGTTTCAAACTATGATCTATTTATTGCAACAGACGTATCTGCGTTAAATAGATTGGGTGAATATAGTACTATTTTTAACAATAGCAATAATACTATTGTCCTTGATCACCATTATTGCGATAAAAAGATTGGGAAATTTAATTATATAGATAATAATTCAAGTTCCGCCTGTGAAATAGTATTTTCACTTTTAAAAGAATTAAAAGTAGATATAGATAGTGAAATAGCTACCATGTTATTTGTTGGAATATCTGCAGATACATCTTCGTTTCAAAATTCTAATACAAATTCAAAATCATATTTAAATGCCTACGAATTATGCAAGCTTAAAGCTGATATCGTAAAGGCAAATCAAATTCTGTATGAAAATAAAACCGAAAAAGAAATAAAATTTGAAAAATATCTATTAAATAACTATAAAATAATAAAAAACTGTGCTTACATAGCTATAGATAAAAAGATTTTAAAAAAATTAAATGGCGGAAAAGCAGACTGTTCTTCTTTTAGTCGTAAGTTGGTGTCAATTGAAAATATTATATATGGTTTCAGTTTAGTTGAAGAGGAGAATGGTTTATTTGGGCTGTCACTTAGAGCAAAAGACGGCTACAATGTTAAAATAATAGCGGAGAAATTCGGAGGAGGTGGTCATATATGTGCATCTGGTGCGAAATTTCATGCTAAAAACATAAAAGAAGCCACCCAAAAAGTTTTGGAAGCATTTAATAAATAAGATAGAAGGTGAATAAATGATTAGCGGAATAATTTTAATAAACAAAAGAAAGGGGTATTCATCAAATAGTGTTGTAGGTAAAGTAAAAAGATTATTAAAGTTAGAAAAAGTAGGTCATTTAGGAACATTAGATGTTTTGGCTGAAGGACTTTTACCTATTACAATAGGAAAAGGGACAAAATTATTTGAATATTTTTTAAATAAAGATAAAACTTATAAAACAACTTTTAAATTTGGCTGCACTACAACAACTCTTGACCTTGAAGGAGACATAACAGAATGCAATAATGTTATTGTTACCATGGAAACTTTGAAAAGAAAATTGCCTCCTTTTATAGGAAAATACAATCAAATGCCTCCTATATATTCCGCCAAAAAGATTAATGGAAAAAAGGCATATGAGTTTGCCAGAGCAGGTCAAGATGTTCAATTAAAGCCAAAAGAAATAGAGATATATTCTATTAAAATTTTAAGGGAAGTTGATATTAATGAATTTGAATTGGAAGTTAGCTGTAGTAGTGGGACTTATATAAGATCATTATGTAGAGATGTTGCAACGGCCTTGAACACATACGGTATTATGACAAGTATACAACGCACAAGATGTGGCATTTTTCGTTTAGAAGATGCAGAAACATTGGAAGATTTGGAGAATGGATATATTCATCTAATTCCACTTAAAGATGTTTTTGATTATCCAGAAATAAATTTAAAGGAACAAGATAAAATAAAACTTTTAAATGGTGTTCATACAATATGTGAAATTGAAAATGGATTATATAAACTTTTTTGTGATAAAGATTTCTTAGGGGTCGGACAGGTAAATGATAAAGTTTTGTCATTTTATTTACGTTTAGTATAGGGGGGAATAATGGTTCTATTTGGGCCTTCAGGATGTGGAGAAGAATTTTACAATGAAGGATATAAGGGATTATTGGATGTTCCTGCTTGGATAAAAAATCGTGGACTAGATGCATTTGAATATTCGTTTGGTCATGGATATCAAATGAGTAGTGAACTTGCAATAAAGGCTGGGGCGTTGTTTAAAGAAAACAATATAAAACTTTCACTTCATGCTCCTTTTTATATAAATTTTGCTAATCCAAGCGAAGAGATGTATCAAAAAACACAAGGTTATTTATATACTGGAATCAAATTTATGCGCGCCTTTGATTGCGATAGAATTGTTTTTCATCCCGCGTCTGAAGGGAAATTAGCACGTGATGAAGCCCTAAAATTAACAATTAGTCGTTTTTCAGAAACTTTCGATAATTTAGAAAGAGAAAATCTTATTGACGGATTATATTTTTGTCCGGAGACAATGGGAAAATCCAAGCAAATTGGGACATACAGAGAGGTGGTCGATTTATGCACATTAAATTCACATCTGATTCCTACTTTTGATTTTGGACATATAAATGCTTTAGAACAGGGAAGTTTAAAGACAGCAGATGATTATAAGAGAATTTTTGATTATTCTCTAGAAAAAATCGGATATGAAAAAACTAATAACTGTCATATACATTTTTCTAAAATTCAATATGGACCATTAGGAGAAATAAAACATTTAAATTATGATGATATTACTTATGGGCCTGAATTCGATGAGTTGGCAAAAGTTTTGGTAGAATATAATCTTTCCCCACGAGTAATTTGTGAATCAATGACAACTATGCCGAAAGACGCTCAAATTATGAAAAAAATATATCAAAATCTACTAGACAAAAGTAAATAAATATGTTAAAATGAATTAGAATTTTATAAAGGAGAAAAAATATGGTATTTGCAGGAGATTTTAGAAAAGGAACAACATTTGAATGGGACGGAGTAGTTTATTCAGTAATAGATTTTCTTCACGTAAAACCTGGTAAAGGCTCTCCATTTGTAAGAGCAAAAATTAAAAATGTTATGACAGGACAAGTTAAAGAAACTACTTTTAACCCATCTGATAAATTTCCAGTAGCTGTTATTGAAAAGAAAGAAATGACTTATTTGTATAATGATGGAGAAATTTACTATTTTATGGATGCTGAAACTTATGATCAAATTCCATTAAATAAAGAAAGTGTTGAAGATGCGTTAAATTTTGTAAAAGAAAATGAAAATTGCACAATGTATTTCTATAAAGGAAATCCTTTCTCGGTTTATGCACCAAATTTTGTTGAGTTGGAGGTTGTTGACTGTGAACCTGGAATTCAAGGTGATACCTCTAAGTCAACTAATAAACCAGCAAAAGTGGAGACAGGTTATGTTTTACAAGTTCCTCTTTTCGTAAACGTTGGTGACAAAATCAGAATTGATACTCGTGACGGAAGTTACATGGAAAGAATTAAATAATCAAAATAAAAAATAAATGCAGGATTGTTTCTTAATCGGAATTAAGCCTGCTTTTTTGTTATCATGTTTGAGCATGTGCTCTTTTTGACTTTATTTGTCGTAATGTAATTTGCTTATTTATTTTTAAATACATTACCATAGGAGACGATATGCTGAAAAATATTCTTCCGAATAATATTTATGATATTTTAGTATCAAAAGTAAATTTTAAATCTATTAATGAAATTCGATTAAGAGCAGACAAGCCTATCGTTTTGATTATTGGCAGCCAAAGAATTTATCTCGGTGAAAATGGGGTTACCAGCAACCTAAAATTTGCTTTATATGCTTCAAAAATAATGGTCGAAGATGTCATATTTAGAGCTAGCGAATGCTCGATCTATTCAGTTAACGAACAACTTAAAAAGGGTTATTTAGTAACCAAGGGAGGAATTAGATTAGGAATAGGCGGGGATGTTATAGAAGAGGCTGGCAAAATAAAAACATTAACAAATTTTAACAGTGTCAACATAAGGCTGCCACACGAAGTAAAAAATTGTTCTCTTAATGCTTTCAACTTTTTGCTTTATAATAACCAGGTCTTAAATTCGTTAGTAATCTCTCCACCGGGCGCTGGGAAAACCACCTTTTTACGCGATTTCGTATGTCAATTATCTGAGCGTAATTTTGCTTATAACGTTTTAATTTTGGATGAAAGAGGAGAAATTGATTTAGGGACAAATGGATGCACTGGCAATTTTACTGATAAAATATCATTTGCAAGAAAAAGTATTGGATTTGAAAACGGAATTAGGGCATTATCTCCCAATATAATTGTTACTGATGAACTCGGGCACAAAGAAGACGTCGAGGCGGTTTTGTATGCAGTTAATTCCGGAGTTTCCGTTATAGCTTCAGCGCACAGCGACACTATTGAAAACTTCATAAAAAAACCAACTTTTGATGAACTTGTAAAAAATAAGGTTTTTAAAAGATATGTTCTTTTATCACAACGTAATGGTCCTGGAACTTTAGAGGGAATTTATGACGAGAATTATTCAAGATTAAAGTAGAGGTGGAAATGAAAATATTTGTTTTAATCTTTTTATTGTGTGTGTCTTTATTTATAGGATATGTATTTTCTAAGAAATATAAAATAAGAGCTAATTTCTTTCAAGCACTGGTTTTTTTATGTCAAAAATTTGATGTAGAAATAAATTTTTCAAGAGAAAGGGTAAAAAATATCTTTTCCAATCTAGATGAAAAAGAAAAGAACAAATTGCATTGTTTAGATACAAATTACCTTTCATTTATTGATAAGGAATCACCGCTAGACAAGGAAGTACTTTTCAACAATATAAATTTTTTAAAAGAAGATGAAAAAGATTTAATTTTTATGTTTTTTAAAGGTTTAGGTAGAAGTGATGTTGATAGTCAATCAAAAGAAATAAAAAACTTCCAAAGTAGATTTGAAATCATATCTTCAAATGCAGTCAATGAAAACAAAAAATATGGTGCTTTGTCTATCAAGCTAGGTTTGATTGCTGGGCTCTTCATTTTGATTGTTTTTATATAGGAGGGAAACATGGATGTAGAAATAATATTTAAAATCGCGGCTATAGGATTATTAACTGCCGTCGTTGGACAAATATTAAAACAAACTGGAAAAGAAGAGATATCTACTTTTGCAACCCTTGCCGGACTTGTTATAGTGTTGGTAATGGTTTTAAATTTAATAGGTGATTTATTTTCAACATTAAAAACGATCTTTAATTTTTGAGAGGGAAATGGACATTATTTTAAAAATTGTATCAATCGGACTTATTACATGTTTAGCAACCCTTGTAATTCGTCCTCTACGAAACGATTTTGCAATTTTTATTGGGATTGCCGGAGGAATGATAATTATATTTTTAGTTATCAATTATTTTACCGGCGTTTTATCGTCTTTTAAAGATATTATAAGTTATACGGGATTAAACTCAAATCTTTATACATTGCTTTTAAAAATCATTGGAATAGGATATTTACTAGAATTTACAGCAGGAATATGCAATGAAACGGGAAATAACAGTTTGGGTGATAAGGTTTTGCTGGGCGGAAAACTTGTTATAATGGTTATGGCAATGCCTATCATTACAAATATTTTGACTATAATTATGGGATTGTTGCCAAAATGAAAAAATTTTTCTTAATAATAGTCATTGTGCTGGTATTTGCAGTTCCTATTGGATGCAATTCCGCCACCCAAGCAAATGCCGCAACAAATGATAGTATTACCTATCAAGAAATTGATGATGAAGTTTTAAAGCAACTAGATGGTTTAAATCTTGATTCTTTAGACGAAATTTTAAATAAACTTACTTCTGGACAAATTTCAATATTTGGTGGAAATACCTTTTATGAAAAATTAATGAAGTTAATAAAGGGCGATTTTGATAATGGTAAAGGCCTTTGGAGCAGCATATTAAATATATTTTTTGATGATTTAGTAGGATTTATACCATTTATCTCATTAATTATAGCAATATCACTATTAGGAACTATGCTTCAAGGATTAAAATCTAGCAGCAACGAGAAATCTGTTTCAAGTCTTATAAACTTTGTAACATATGGGGTTATAGTTGTTATGGTTCTAACCATCGTAGCAAAAATGATAACAGTCACAACCAACACTATTTATTCAATAAAATCTCAAATGGAAATAATATTTCCGATACTATTAACTTTTCTTTCGGCTATAGGGGGAACAGTTTCAGCATCGATATATCAACCCGCAATGGCTTTATTAACAAGCACTATAATAAGCCTTTTTACATATATACTTTTACCAATTTTTATTTTCTCAGTTGTTTTTTCTATAGTTTCGAATCTATCAAATTCCATAAAACTGGACAAGTTTACCTCTTTTTTTGAAAGCACATTTAAATGGCTAACGGGTCTTATATTTACAATATTTACCGCTTTTTTGTCTGTGCAGGGCTTGCAAGCAGGTTCTATAGACGGAATATCAATGAGAACCGTAAAATACGCAATTCGTTCTTATGTTCCAATGCTGGGATCTTATATAAGTGATGGTATGGGAATAGTTCTTGCATCTTCGAATCTTATTAAAAATGCAATTGGCGCAACTGGTTTATATTTGCTTCTTGCAACAATAATTTCTCCTGTAATTCAGCTTGTTCTATTTATGTTAGCTTTAAGATTGACGGCAGGAATTATCGAGCCTCTCGGGAATAAACAAATAGCAAATTTTATTTCGTCCTTATCAAAGAGCATTGTCTTATTGCTTGTTATAGTTATTGGTATTGCATTTGTTTACTTTATATTGTTGGGACTAGTAATTTGCTCCGCAAATATAATTTAGGAGGCGTTTATGCTGACAGAACTTTCAAAATGGATTTTATCAATTGCAGGAATAATATGTTTATCTGTTCTTATAGAGCTCATATTGCCTAATGGACAAATGAATAGATATATTAAGGGAATTCTCTCTTTTATTATTGTTTTAGTAATAATTTTGCCTCTACCAAAACTTGTAAATGAAAAAGTTAATCTTGACAACATTTTTGATTACAATCAAAATATTGAAATCGATGAAGATTATTTATATCAATTAAACTTAGATAAATTAAATGCTTTACAAAAACAAATAGAGGATAAAATAACAAGTTATGGATACAAGAATGTTTCAATTTATATAAGTGCCGATATCTTCGATAAAAAAATGCAGATTAAAGCGATAAATGTCGATTTAAGTCATTTAGTCATAACAGAAAATGCTGAGCATAATGATATAATGAAGATTAAAAAAGACATAAGTAAAATTATTATGACTTGTATAGAAATTAATGAGGAGGCGATATTATATGACAGTTGACTTTAAAGCAAAATTCAAAGCATTATATGAAAAGATAAAAAAAGTAAAACATATAGAAATTTATCTTGCTATCGGACTTGCCGTTATAGTTGCTTTAGCATATTTTGCTTTTATTGTTCCTAAAAAACAGTCTAAAACTGATACGACAAAAAATGACAATGTTAGCGCAACATTTTCAAGTTCAAATGAATATATCGAATACCTTGAGAATAAACTTGAAAATGTAATAACACGAGTGAAGGGCGTAGGAGATACAGATGTAATAATTACATTGGAAAAAGGCTTTGAATATGTTTACGTCACAGAAGATGAAACGCGAACCACTTCAAATGGGATTGACATAACGACTTCATCAGTGGTTATGGTGGATGGTAAACCGGTAATTAAAGAAGAAATCTATCCAGTTGTAAAAGGAATTGTAGTTATTGCAACAGGAGTAAACGATGTGGGTGTTAAAATGAATATAATTTCGATTATCCAAACTGTGATAGATATAGATTACGCAAAGATAAATATATTAGAAGGGAAAAATTAAAAGGAGAGTATTATGAAAAAAAGAACAAAAATAATAATTATAACTGTTATGATTTTATTGTTAGGAGTAACAGGATATCTTAATGTAATGCTTAACAATTCAGTTTCGAAAAAAAGCGAAACTGCAACAACATCGGCAAGTTACTTTTCAACTTACCGTAGCACAAGAGAATCAACTCGCGATCAAGAAATGTTATATTATGATGCGATTATTGCAAACGAAACATCATCTGTTGAGGCAATAAACAATGCCGAAGCATCAAAACTTGCTCTTATCAAACAAATGGAGCAAGAACTTGTAGTTGAAGGATTGATAAAAGCAAAGGGATTTGCCGATTGCATCATCACTATTTCAGACACTAATGTAAACGCAGTTGTAAAAGCAAAAGAACTTACTTCAACAGAAGTAGCACAAATTGTTGCTGTAATTCAATCACAATTATTAACTAGCATTGAAAATATTAAAATTATTCCGGTAGAATAATTGAAAAAAAATATTTATTGTGTTACAATAATATAGAAATGGCATAATAAAGCCGAAAACACTTAGGAGAATATATGAACAAACAAGAA
>CANQBU010000042.1 GCA_947589615.1 uncultured Clostridia bacterium
TGTAGACTGATTCAACGCTTTCTCTTCCGAGAGTTTGTCTGAAAAGTGACCTTTGAATTTGAGCTCTATTTTCAAGAATTTGACGTTGAGCACCCAATAGGGCATCAATTCTACCAATTGTTTGAGGTGATGGTGTAGGGGAAACTAAGTCGTCCATAAGTGGTTCGAATTGTTCCTTCCCTTCAAAATCCATTGCATCAAATGCCCCTCTGATGGATTGAATCATTGCTTGCTTTGGAGTTAATCCAGCGGTGCTTCTAAGTGAAGTATTGTAAGAAGCTAAAATGGTGTTTCTAACTTGGGCTGGAAGTGTTGCTAATAATTGAGTTGTTGCATTGTATGCTGCAATGTCGCCTTGAAGTTTCTTTTGGTCATCACCGAGTTTTTTACCGGCAAAAGTGGCTGCACTATTTGCTCGAATTGCTTCTGCAACTTGAGCATTAGCAAAATTGCCTGATAAAACGAAGTCAATTGCTTGAGAGAGTTGAGAATAAACATTTCGAACGTTTGGAGGGCAAGAGGAATTAAGTGCTCTTTCGGTAAGGACAGCTCTTGCAATTCTTTCTTGAATTGACATTGTTGAAGTAGTAGAAGGATCGTTAAGTCCCGTAAATGCCTTTCCATATTTAGCAGTGAGTGCATCTATTTCTTTTTTAACATTGACCGAATTTATTGGTGTGTTACGCCAAGCAACATCGATAGGAATATTAAATGCGCTGTTAACGGCAGGAATAAGATGTGAAACTGCAGCAGTTCTATATTGATCAATCAATTGATTATAGTTATTAAGGTTATTCAATAAGTTTATTTCGGCGGCATCTGGCGAGCCTGCTTTACGAGCTCTTGCAGTGACAAAGTCAACAATTTTGTTAATTGGATCATTGTTAGTCCCGATAGCATTGCCGTCTACTTTTAATTTCTTTCCTGTGGCAGGGAATTCTCTAATGCTTTCTACAATATCAGGATGGAGATAAGCATCGGTAAGAAGATTTCCATAGTTGGCTGATAAAATGTTATTTATATCACCGTATTTATCGCCGATGTCATTTCGTAAGCCACTTTCTGCATCATAAAGGCGAGTAAGTGCGTCAAGTAATGCTTTTTCTTCGGTTGTTGCTCCTGCAACCTTAGTGGCGTTTGTTTTAAGGGTGGTAAGCTTATTAACTGAATTTGTTTCATACGCAGAGTATAATGAATGTTGCATATAGGTTTGTGCGTCGGCCTCTACCTGGTTTTTATTCCCGAAAGTAGTTTGTTTTTGAACAGCTTCAATTGCATGAACAAGTGCTGATGCTTGTGAGAGTTGAGCAGTTTGTGCTGCATTATCTCTTGCCAATTGTTGCACTGCAGAAACTTGTGAAGTTATAGCGACTCTAGCATCTTCAAGGATGTTTGCACATCTAGTTCTTTCATTTTCAGGAAGTTTTGAAAGTAATCTTGATATTCTTCCTTCTGTTAAATCTTGGTCATTTGCATATCTTCTTGCAATAACACTTGCGTATCTTATAAAACGCTTTTCTCTCTGTTCGGGTGTAATGCTGGAGGAAGTCATAAATCTTTCAAGAGTGCTATCTCTTGCAGTGGAAACAAATTGTGTCTGCTGGTCAAGAAGTTCTTGTTTTCTTTCTCCATGAGCAACAGATTCATGTAAAGCTGAAACAAAAGTGTTTAATTTTGTTTGTGCTTCAGGTGTATTTGCCAAAATTCCTTCACCTTCTGTCAATAGTTTTCTATCTTCATCAGGCATAGGTAAGAAATTGGAATTAATGAAGTCATTGACCCTTTGTTCTCTTTCAGTAGGTGAGGCAGTTTGAATGGCACTGAGTTGAGAAAGCATTTGTTTTCTAGCCTCAAGTCCGTCAAAACTTGTTAAGGCGTCAATCTTTTGCCCTTCTTCTGCAGGTAAGATTCCATATTTTTCGTAAAGTGATGCAAAACCATTTTCTGGCAAGTTCATTTCATTTGTCAACCTGCTTTGAATTTGATTTTCATCGGCATCAACTGCATTAATATCAAATTCATTTTTTATCTGTTTGTTTAAAGCGTTTTCGCTTTCAGTTGCCTGTTCATCTTCTTTGTCAGCTTCAGCTTCATTTTCGTTCTGTTTTTCCTCTTCTTTTTTATCTTCCTTCTCTTCTTTCTCGTATTGCTTTACTCTTTTTTGAGCACGCTTAATAGGTCCGAAATTATATAAGTCGGCAGTCAGAACTCCAGAGAAGCCAACGCCAAATACTACTAATCCTGCGATAAGGGAGAGACCGCCGGTAAGCATGGCACCAAGAAATAGGAATATGCCTATAATACACATAGTCGTGCTTACTGCTTCTACTGGTTGAGAAATATTGAAAGTTGTGCCAGTTGGAGGCTCAGGCGTCTCTTGCTCGATCGCTTGTCTTTGCTCTTTAGGCTTATCCGGTTGTTGCCTCTGTTCTGGTGACTCTGGCTGTGGCTGTTGCTCCTGCCCTGGTGGCACTGGTTGTGGCTGTTGCTCTTGTTGAGGATCAATAGGAGTGTTATCACCTGTAGGAGATTGAGGTTCAATTGCATTAGGCTCTTCAGGATCTTCGTCAATCGTATTAGGATCATTAGGATCTTCATCGATAATTTCGTTTGTTAATCTTCTTATATCGTAGTCTTTAATTTTGTCTGATTCTCTGCTGTCGCGTTTTTCGAAATAGAAAGTATTCTTTTCTGGCTTTCCATCTTTGCCGGGTAATTCTACAACATAAGCAGACACATTATCAGAAGATCGTTCGGTGCTGCTTTGAGGAGTATTAAAAGGTGGGGCCATGAAGACTCCATTTCTGACAAAGTCAAGTATCTCGACAGCTTCAGGACTAAGAGTTCCATCATTGTTTACTGGCAATTCATATTTATAAAAGACATGAGTTGACGCGCCTGTTTCCAAAGCAATAAAAGGATGAGTTACTCCTTTTTCATCTGTTTCTGACATAAGGCGGTAGTTGTCGCAATGCCTAAAATAACCATTTACAAAAAGATAGTTTGAACGTTTTCCGTCTTTAAACTGGGTAATGAATGCAGGTGGACGATTTTTCCCGTCTTTATTAAGTTCGCCTTGGTCTGGAAGGAGGCTAACATAGTATCCATTTTTGTGTTCGATATCGTTTGAGTCTGTAAAATCAACGGTTGTCCCAGGTTCCAATGTTTGAATGAATGACGCAAATAAATCAACTGAAAGTGCTTTTGCGGGAGAGGACTTCATTGTTGGCAGTAATTCAACTCCATCTTTCGTAGGGTACTTAAATTTGCATAATTTTTTATCAGGATTAAGGAATTCTTCCATAAGTTGAGGGTGGATTTCAACCCCGATACCTTCTGGTTCTATACCTGGGATTTCATTTCTCAGTAAATTAGGAATGTGGTAGGAATAATTGGAAACGCCGTTTTCGTCTTCTACCTGGATATTAATTCCAAAAGCACCTGTTGTTATAACATACTTCTTTTCATCTTCAGCTTCAATTTCAAATCTTAATTCTTCACTCCTATTGCTCATGGTGATAGAAGATTTATTAGGGTCAAGAATTAATTCATTTTTTCCATTAAAGTCAAAGAGATGTGTTCCTTTTTTACTGTCTATAAAAAATGTATCGGCGTCCAGGCGAAGTTTATACACTCCTTTTTGATTTTCATCTTCAACAACACTAATCACAGGTTGACCGTTGTAACCTAATTGGATGAGGCTTTTTGATGAAGGATTCATGCTGACTGGTTGGATCACAGTTCCTCTAGCAACACCATTTTGCACGAGTCTGACTCTTTTACCAAAGGTTGAAACACCTAAATTAACTTGATTTAATTTTTTTGCTTCCATTTTCATCTCCTAAACGATATATTATTATCAAGATTATTATACCATATTAAAAGTCCAATGTCAACCCAAATATCACTAATAATTTAAAAGTATTTAAAAGGGGGAGAGTCAATTTGTCATTTCTCTAAATAAATTTACACTCAAAAATGTTGAGAAGGAATTAAAATGAATATATTACATGCCGTCAAAATAACGGCTTGACAATTATTTTATTTTTTGATATAATGCTTTTAGCATGGTTGAAGGAGAATAAATGAGCCACTTAAAATATTTAAGAAAGATAATAGAGCCGGAACTTGATTTTCAAAATGAAAAAAAGAAAAAACGAATATATGATGCTTATGGCAATGACCCTCCTGATATTTTAAAGTCTTATGAAACTAGATTTGAAGAAGGCGATCTTCTTTCAACTCCGTTTTTGGAAGATCTTTTCATGCGCTTAACCAAAAACACTGATTTCAAATTTCATTCGGGGAAAATAGAGGGTGATTGTATCGCATTGATAGCATATCGAACTATGAAAAACAATCAAGAATTAGATCCTTGTATAAAAATAAATGACTTTAAAATCGTAAAAGCCAGAATAGGAGAAGAACCGGAAAAAATGAAAGATATTTTAAAAAAGATGAATTCAATACTGCAATTTTACATTAAAGACAAGCTTACATATGAAGATGAAAAAGCATATAAGGAAGATTTCGAAGAATATTTGAACACAGGAAAGACAAAAAGCGATAAATATGAAGAAGAAGGTAATTATACAGATTTAGAATAGGTGCAAAGTAGCACCTTTTTTGTAATAATTCAGCATTAGAAAAATACAATAAAAGTTTAGAATAATTGCGTTAATAAAAATTTTCACTTTTTCGGGGCGTTTTGTAAAAATAGTTTGTTATCGACAACATTTTCGATTTTGTTAATAAAAATATTTTGACTTTTAACAAAAATTTGATAGAATAATAAGGACACGTTATTTTTCCCGATTATAAGGGAATAAAAAATATAATAATTAAGGAGAAAAAATGGGACTTTTTGGTAATCAAAATAATGGACAATTAAAAAAGTTAAGGAAAATAGCAGATAAAGTTGTAGCACTCGAAGAAAAATATAAAGAGTATAGTAACGAGCAGTTGCGTGCATGCACAGATGAGTTTAAAAACAGGTTAAGCGTTGGAGAAACTTTAAACGATATTTTGCCTGAAGCTTTTGCCGTAGTAAGGGAGGCATCAGCAAGGGTTTTAAATATGCGTCATTTTTATGTTCAGATAATGGGCGGAATCGCTCTCCATCAGGGAAGAATAGCCGAAATGGCAACTGGTGAAGGAAAAACACTTGTCGCAACACTTCCTGCATACTTAAATGCTTTAACGGGGAAAGGCGTTCACATTGTCACGGTCAATGAATATCTAGCGAAACGTGACGCTGAATGGATGGGAAAGGTGTTTAAATTTTTGGGACTTACTGTTGGAGTATCTTTGGTCGGACAAAGTGATCCTGATAAGAAAGCGGCATATCTTGCCGATATAACATACTCGACAAATAATGAACTCGGTTTTGATTATTTGAGAGATAATATGGCATCAAGCAAAAATGAGAGAGTGCAAAGAGGACTCAATTTTGCTATTGTCGATGAGGTCGATAGTATTTTGATTGATGAAGCAAGAACACCATTGATTATAAGTGGAAACGGCGGAAAATCGTCAGAAGGTTATGAACTTGCCCAAAAATTTGTTAAAACTCTCAAAAAAGAAGAAGATGTAGAGATTGATTTAAAAACAAAGCAAATAAACCTTACAGAAAGCGGCGTCGCAAAGGCAGAGGCTTTCTATAAAATAGACAATCTTGCAGATATCGCAAACATTGAAATAAGCCATTATATAAACAATGCATTAAAAGCAAATTTCATTATGAATATCGACGAAAATTATGTGGTTAAAGATGGTGAGGTAATAATTGTCGATGAGTTTACCGGAAGACTCTCCGTTGGAAGAAGATTTAGCTCGGGTTTGCATCAAGCTATCGAGGCGAAAGAGGGCGTTGATATCAAAGATGAAAATCAAACTTTTGCTACAATCACATTCCAAAACTTTTTCAGGCTTTACTCAAAACTTTCCGGCATGACAGGAACTGCTAAAACCGAGGAGGGGGAGTTTAGGACAATTTACAATCTCGATGTCGTCGTAATACCTCCAAATAAGCAAAGACAGAGAATTGACTATCCTGATATAATGTATGTAAGTGAAGAGGGCAAAATCAGGGCAATAATCGAGGAAATAAAAGGTTGCAAAGAGACGGGACAGCCCGTTCTGGTGGGCACAATAAATATTGATAAATCTGAAAAGATTTCTCGTGCTTTGAAGGCGGCAGGAATTAAACATCAAGTATTAAATGCAAAAAATAATGAAAAAGAAAGTGAAATTGTGGCTCAAGCTGGACGAAAGGGGGCAATAACTATTGCCACAAACATGGCAGGTCGTGGAACTGATATTTTGCTTGGCGGGAATCCTGAATTTATGGCGACTCACGAAATGAGAAGTAATGGCTTTACAGAGGAGGAAATCTCATATGCGACCGCCTTTAATAATATCGATGACGAAAAATTAAATAATGCAAGAGAGGAATTTCGAAAATTATACGAACAATACAAAAAAATTACCGATGCCGAGAAGGAAGAAGTTAGAGAACTTGGCGGTCTGCATATTGTAGGAACAGAGAGGCATGAATCAAGACGTATTGATAACCAATTGCGAGGCCGATCTGGTCGTCAAGGTGACCCTGGGTCAAGCGTGTTTTTCTTGTCACTCGATGATGATCTTTTCCAAAGATTTGCGACTGAAAAATTGAGAAAGGTATTTTCATTCTTTAAAGTTGATGACGACACTCCTATTCAAATAAAAATGGTCGCAAAACAAATTGAAGCATCGCAAAAGAAAATTGAACTTCAAAACTTCGGCATAAGAAAATCGGTTTTGCAATTTGACGATGTAATGAATAAGCAAAGAGAGATAATCTATGCTGAAAGAAATAAGGTATTAGATGGCGAGCCTGTTCATGAGCAAATAATGGGCATGTTCCCAGATATTGTAAGAAAAAGCGTATACAAAGTAATAAGTGATGATAAACCATATTATGAATGGGATTTGCAGGCTTTGACAAAGGAACTCGAAAATGGCTTAATTGAAAAAGATTGCAATTTAATAAATGAGGAGTTTGTAGAAGAATGCGAAGTTGAAGATGTCGTAAATAAAATTCTTGAGGACATTTATAAAAGATATGATGAAAGAATAAAGATAGTCAAAGAAATGGGCATTGATTTTTATGATGTTGAAAGAAACGTTCTTCTTAGAATGGTCGACATAAACTGGATGAGCCAAATTGAGGATATGCAGATTATGAAAGATGAGATAATCTCTCGTCAATTTGGCCAGCAGGACCCCGTTTTAGCCTATAAAAAAGAAGGCTTTGATATGTTTGACAGTATGGTTGAAAAAATAAGGGAAACGACATGTAAAATCCTGTTAAACGCTCAAATTCAACAACCGCCACAAGAGCCTGAGCCAAGCCATGTAAAAATCACTTTCACTGGGAAACAACTTACGCCTGAAGAGAGGGCAAAGCAAAAAGAGAAAAAACAACAAAGATTGCAAGTTCAGCAAACAGTTGTAAATACACAACCTCGTATTGGGAGAAATGATCTTTGCCCATGCGGAAGCGGCAAGAAGTATAAGAATTGCTGTGGCAGAAACACAAATTAGCCGATAATTCGATGTTCTAACACTATATCTTGTGTTTAAGATTTTAATATTTTGTCCAAATTTGTCCACGTGTCCACGAAATGTCCACCATTTTTTAAGTCCGTGGACATTTTTTTTAAAATATGTTTTTATATTCTTGAAAAATAGAAATAAATATGATAAAATAAAAAAAGAGGAGAAGACGATGAAAAAATTAAAAATAAGGGCGATAAATAAGTATAAATCATATGTTTTGGAATGTGAGAATAAAATTTATTATTTTACCCTTGAGTTTTATGACATGCCAGAGCCTAAAATCGGCGATATTTTGCTTTTTGATGAGGAGTATTTAAACACGAGTTCTCCAGATTTTGTTCAGTCGCTGTATTTTGAACCACTTGACGAGAAAAAAGCAAAGGAGATTCGAAAATTTGATATAGCGGGGCTTCAGACCAAAGATAAAAACTATTTATTGCGAAGGATTTACGGTTAATGGAAAATAATGATTTAAAATATTTGAAAAAGCATTATGGTGAAAAATTTGCACATTTGTGCAGAGAACTTTTTCCGACAATATTAGAACAAGAGGGCTTGCTCTCAAAGATAATTTCTGATCATTTTGCGCCAACAAGGTCTTTGTATGAAGATATTTTGCCAATAAAGAACGACTTTGTCGAATATATTTATGACCAAGCAAAACTGGAAGCACAGCCAGTGACTGAAGTGAATTTATCTCCAGAAGAACTTATGGAAAAGGCAGGCTACATACTTTATCCCGAATGCAAAACGGAAGATGAGATTCAGTCATTTCGTAAGTATTGGGCGTCAGAAGAGGAACTTTGCACATTTAGAGGTGGAAGGCTTGAATTGTGTCGTGTTTGGTTTGCGTTAAAGAAGAATGTTGATGAAATCAAAAGGGAAAATTTCACTAATCCCAAAAGGCAAGACGAATATGGGACGAGTGCTATCAGCATTCAGTTTACAAAAGGGAATACAAACACCTTGTCGATAAAAAATAGATATAATCATACGGTTTATGCCCCCGATGCGACTTTTGGAAACAATCTTGACAATATCATTCCGGGCTTAACTCAATCATTTGTCAAAACTTATGGGTTAAATTTGGTCAATGAAGATATGGGTGGTCTGTACTTGGACGATTATGCCATGGGGGACGACGGAAAATTTTATAGGTATAATGTTGAAATAGAAGGCGTAAATTATTGCGAAAATAATTATGTCCTGGACTTTGGAAGGGTGGTCAAACTTGACAATGCGAGATATGTCTTGGCTGAAAATTATGTGATTGACAAACAGAGAAAAAAGATTTTTCGCTATCCCAACGATATCGATAGTTTTACTAAAAGTATAGGGGAAATAAAGGACATCACCTTCAAAACCGATAATGAAGGAAATAGAGTTGTCGTTTGCACTCCAAAAGAGGGAAAAGTTGTCGAGATAACTTTAAATAATAAAAATGCCATTATCGGCTATAAGAACCCCAATGTGACTGAAATAAAAGATGATTTTTTGTCTGATAATAGGGCACTTAAATCCTTGTCTTTGCCAAATGTAGTAAATATAGGAGATTTCTTTTTATATAGCAATAAGGGTTTAACAGATCTATCTCTTCCGAATGTAATAAAAATAGGTGATTCTTTTATAAGTTCTAATAATGATATAATGAGTTTGAATTTGCCAAAATTGGTGAGCGCGGGAAGAGAATTTCTATCACATAATTTATCTTTGGAGGAATTAAATCTTCAAAATTTAAAAATCGCTGGACTCAATTTTCTTTTATGCAATAGGTGTATATCGAATGCAACATTACCAAAGTTAAAAAGTGTGGGAATGAATTTTTTAGGGATGAATCTTAATTTGACGAGTTTGTCATTGCCTAATTTAGAAAGTGCAGGCGAAGGGTTTTTACAAAATAATCAAATATTGGGGAAAGTTTATTTGCCTGAATTGAAAAGCGTAAAAGCATGCTTTTTGGCGTATAATAAATCGATGACTTCTTTACAATTGCCAAAATTGGAAGAGGCTGGAGACTTTTTCTTGCAGTTGAATAGTATTTTAAAAGATGTATCCCTGCCAAAGTTGAAAAAAGCGGGTGATTTTTTCTTACATTCAAATCAAAATCTAACTAAACTTGATCTTCCAAACTTGGTTTCGCTAGGAATGCCTTCATTAGATAGATCGAAACTTGGCTGCGACACTATATATACGCAAAAGAATAAACAAGAACGGGAAATTGAGTTTTGATTTTAATTTTTTTCTAAATATTAAAAATGTCTATCAATCGATAGGCATTTTTAATTACAAATATTTTCTAATATCGAATTCTTGATTGTCCATAAGACGAATCAGTTTTTTTGCTAAAGTTTTTGCATCATCATTTGCTTCTTTATATTCGTTAAGGTATTTATTTAAGGATTTAACTCCCATATTACAACCTTCAGTCATCAAAT
>CANQBU010000043.1 GCA_947589615.1 uncultured Clostridia bacterium
CCGACAACCGGCCTTGATCCACTTATGCGTGTGACATTTCTTGATATTTTAAAGGAAGAACATGCAAAGGGAAAGACGATATTTATAAGTAGCCACTTATATGATGAACTTGAAACCACTTGTGATAAGGTGGCACTTATCAATAACGGGCATATAGTTGATATAGCGGATATGCATGCAATTCACAATCGTCCAGAGAAAGAATTTAAGATTGAATTTAACTCCGCCGACGACTATAACAAATTCTTGAATGAGAAGTTTAAAATCATTCGAAAGCAAGAACAATACAGCCAAGTGACCGTTTGCATTCCATCTGATGCGACAGGATTGCTTTTAAAGGCATTAAATTCCTATTCGGTAAAATTCATTTCAGAAATTCCTTACACCCTTGAAAGACATTTTAAAAATATTTTAATAAATAAAGGAGATAACGAAAATGTTCAGTAAAGCATTATTTAAACAGTCATTTAAAGCGAACAGAGTGATGTGGGCAATTGTCACATTTGCCGAGTGTTTTATGCTTGCATGCGTTATGCTTATAAGCGGTAAAGGTGGCATGGACACTACAATTGAGGCTGTAAAAAATACAATTGTAAATCAAGAAATTGACGTTCAAATCGAAGCAAGGTCGCTTAACTATTATGAGCTTCAGCTTGATGGAATGGCGAAACTTGACAAAATATTTGAAGAAGAACTTCAGAAACAAATAGCGGCTGGAAATCCTCAAGCAAGTAGCGATGCTTATGCAACATCTATCAACCAATTGCAAGTTTATCTTCTTCAAAAAGCACAAGAGATTAATCCTGCCTACACGGCAGAATCGGTTGAGACGCAGGAAATTGTTGGGTGTGTTCTTTACGCTGTAAATCCGCCAAATGTGCAGGATACGACAAAGGGCATGTTTGATGATTTTTATACATCGCTGGGCGAGACAGTTCCAGAGGCATATTTTAATCAAGATGAAATAATTGCAAACATTGGTGATCTCGAATCATATTTCTCAAGCGAAGCAAGGGCTAAATTTATTTTAGACCGAAGCAAGACAAATGCACCAATTTTCCTTGCAGGCAATATGACAAGTCAAGAAAATATGGATAAAATGCTTGTAGAGTTAAATAAATATGACATTACGGCTGAAAAGTTTGCAAGTTTGGGCTATACATATTCTAAAATCAAACAAACTGCAACAAATACCATAATAACGTATGAGGCAAGACTTGAGCAGAAATTGAAAAACTTGGATAAAACGCAAGATGATTATGCTGAGAAAGTGGCTGAAATTAAAGCTAGTTTAGTTGGAGAAATTTCATCGAGTTTCTTGTCTTCACTTCCACAAGATGTTGCTTCGGCATTTGAAGAAATAGGCCAGCTTAATCTTTATGGAATTGTTGTTGGCTCAATCTTCTTCCGCTTGGCAGGTTTGCTTTTACCTATAATCTACATGATTATGGTATCAAACAACTTGATTGCCGGCCAAGTTGATAGCGGTTCAATGGCATATGTCCTTTCATCTTCGACAAAACGACAAACTGTGGTATTCACTCAAGCGGCATTTTTGATTACATCTCTTTTTTCAATGTTTGCTCTCACTTCGGTCACAAGTTGTGTATGCCTTGCGATAGTAGGGACAGAGGTTGCGGAATTAACATACGGCAAAGTGCTTTTATTTAACCTCGGTGCATTTCTCGTTTTGTTTGCACTTTCTGGCTTATGCTTCTTTACTTCATGCTTCTTCGACAGAAGCAAACGTTCAATGGCGATTGGCGGAGGACTCAGTTTCTTTGCTCTCGTTGCCGCAATGCTTGGACTTTTTGGTAGCAAGGTAATTCCTGCAATTGTAAGACTTAAGGCACTTAATTATTTCAACTTTGCGACAGTCATAACATTCTTTGATGCAATTTCAATTATAAATGGAACATTAACCTTTATTTGGAAATTTGCAATTTTACTTGTGCTTGGTGTTATAGGTTATATTGTGGGTTCAATTCACTTTGTAAAGAAAGATTTGCCTTTATAAAATTTATAATAAAAAAAGGGTATCACTTAAGATATCCTTTTTTAACATATCGAGCCATAAAAAAGATAAAATGCTATTGATTTTTAATATATAAAATGTTATAATAATATTATGAAAATAAGAAATGGTGTTTTGATAGAGTTAGATTCTGAGGATATTAAAAACGGAAAGATTGTCATTCCTTCAAAGGTAAAAAAGATTGGGAATTTAAGCGAAAGTTTTTTATCTGATTACAATATTCGAGAAATAGAAATTGAAGAAGGAGTTGAAAGTATTGCCGATAGTGCTTTTTGGGGGGTAATTACCCTTGAAAAAGTGACATTTCCCAAAAGCCTAAAAGTTATAGGGAAAAATGCTTTTGAAAATTGTAGTAATTTGAGAGATGTAGATTTTTTAAACGTTGAGAAAATTGGATCAGAAGCCTTTATGAATACAGGTTTAGAAAAAGTTCACCTGCCATCTTCCATAAAACAAATTAATGAAGCAGTATTTCAAGGCTGCCATTCTATAACAGAAGCAAATGTAGAAATTGCACAAGAAGAAATTCCCAAAGATTTGTTTTTAAATTGTAGCAGACTAAAAAGTGTAAAACTTGCAAAGAATATTAAAAAAATAGGCGATAATGCCTTTGAATATTGCAAGGAATTGACAGATATAGATTTGTCAAATATTGAAGAAATCGGTTCTTATTCATTTTATCAATTGCTTGAGGGGGAATTAAAACTTGATAAAGTAAAAAAGATTGGCGAGTATGCCTTCTATGAAAGTGGGATAAGTAGTGTTAAACTTCCCGACCACATGCAATTTATTGGAGATTGTGCTTTTGCTTTTTCAAATTTGAAGACGATTAATTTCCCAAAATCAGTTGATGAGTTTGGAAGTGGAATATTTAAAGTTTGCGAAGATCTTACAGAAGCAAATTTAAATGGAACGTCAATTCTTCCAAAGGGGGCATTTTTGTCTTGTTCGGCATTAACAAATATTCGCAATTATGAAAATTTAAAAACTATTGAGGAGGACTGCTTTGTCTCGTGTTTAGGTTTGACAGACGTTGATTTTACCCAGAATGTTGAGTTTGTTCAAAAAGGAGCATTTGGGGGGTGTCAAAACCTTCGCTCGATAAAATTAACTAGAGTCAAGGAACTTGGACAAGAGGTTTTTGAAGATTGTAAAAGTCTTAAAGATGTTCAATTGTCGCCTGAATGCGAAAAAATAGGTGATAGTTGTTTTTCAAGTTGCAAAGGCATAAAAAGTATAGAGTTGCCAAGATCATTGAAACAAATTGGGGTATGGGCTTTTAGAGAGACTGGGATTGAACAAATAACATTGCCAAGAGAGGCGGTTTGTAATGAAGAAGTATTTAAGGAATGTCCGAATTTAAAAATCGCAAACATTCAATCAAAACAGATTAATTTAGAAGCGTTTATCGAATGTCCAAAATTGAGATTCATAAAAGTTGCCCCCGACACTGAATTGACAGGGAACTTGTCGAGTATTAATAACAAATTTAAAACTATTCAGAAAGGAAAAGCCGGATTCTTAATTTCATCAAAAAGTTTAAGGAGAAATGGCTATGACCAACTGGAGAAAATCAAAGATTATAATGGCTTAAATCCAGTATGTATTCATATCCTTTGGGATAATAGAAATAAGTTAAAAAAAGAAGTTCAAAAGACTAAGTTAAGGGACTTTTATTCTCGCATGTCCGAAAAATTGCCTGAGATAATGAGTTATGAACAGGTGAAAAATTTTTTTAAGACTGCAAATCTTACTTTCTATAAAAAAATTCCGATTTTGAATTTAGTTGATAAAGATATTAATATTCCAGTCAGAGAGGTAGTTGAAAATTTTTGTGATTTACTTTATGACTTGGGGGCATTCTTGCCTCCACAAAAGGAAAAAAGAATATCCAAGAGCGGTAAAGAAATTGAAGTTAATGTTAATTATGCTCAACGCGTTGGCGAATTTTTCATAATGCAACTTGAAAATAAGAATTTACGCCTGTTAAAACTGGTTGAACACTGCGGTGGTATGCATCTGGATGGATTAAAGCCTGAATTTACAAAATTCTTTATTGAGCCTGAAAATTTTGAGGCGATGCTTAATGAGGAAGTCAATAATCCAGGATTTATTGCAATGTGCTATAACAATTTCGATGAAATTCAAAAAACAAACACATCAAATAGGGGCGGACAAAGACAATTAAAGCCTACGTTTAAAAAATTCAAGGAATTTTATAGAGAGGAAAAATTTAGTGGCATAACAGATGAAACGGCAGATATTGCAGACGCCATATGGCCATATTTTTCGGCACAAAGAGTGTTTGATGACGCTGTAGAAATAGATCAAGAACGAAGGGACAAGAATGTTCCCGATGATATTTTAAGAAATCCCGTTCAAGAGGAAGATGTCTTTAAATACATAAACGAATATTCCCATAGAATAAAATCGATATCTTCGAAAGCGACGAAGGTGCTTACCGATTTATCGGACACATCGTATGTCACCGAATGGCTTAAAAAGAGCGACCCTAAAAACTTTATATTGGGGAAACTATGCGATTGCTGTGCCCATATTGAGGGCACTGGTCATGGAATAATGCATGCAAGCATTGTTGATCCCGATGTCCAAAATCTTGTAGTAAAGAATTCTGCAGGTCAAATAGTTGCAAAATCTACATTATATGTCAATAGAGAAAAGGGGTATGGAGTTTTCAATAATGTTGAAGTAAGGCATGATGTTTCAGAAAAAGATTTGATTAAGATACATAGAAAATATAAACTTGCAGCAGCAGTATTTGCAAAAAAATATAATGAAGAAAATCCAACAAAACCGCTTACAAAATTGACTGTCGGAATGGGGCATAATGACCTTGGAGAGGTAATAGTAAAAGAAGACGAGGTTTCTGATCGTATATATGACGCCATTCAATATTCAAGTTACGGTGGACGTTGGGACGGAGATAGTCGCGATTCTCAATATGTGATTTGGGAGAAAGAAGAAAATAAAGATTAAACGAGACTGTAAAATTATACTTAAATAAAAAAAGATTCCATCAAAGATGGAATTTTTTGATATTAATTTGCAAAATTTAGAATAGTTTGGTAAAATACAATTTGGAGAATATATGAAATTAGCAAAAGATTGGCAGGATTATAAAATCCTTGCGACAGGTGATGGCGAAAAACTTGAGAAATGGGGTGACTATACTTTATTGCGTCCTGACCCACAAATTATATGGCATGCAAGCAAGCCTCTTGCAAAATACAAAGGACTTTCGGCACACTATTTACGTTCAAGTTCGGGTGGCGGAAATTGGGAATATAAGGAAAATTTGCCAGAACGATGGAATATAAAATATAAGGATATATCTTTCATTGTAAAACCAATGGGATTTAAGCATACCGGTCTATTTCCAGAACAAGCGGTAAATTGGGAAGACATGACAAAACTTATAAAAGAGGCAAATAGAGAGATAAAAATTTTAAACCTATTTGCATATACAGGTGCGGCAAGTGTTGTTTGTGCAAAAGCGGGGGCAAAGGTTACTCATGTTGATGCAAGCAAAGGTATGGTGGAGCGTGCAAAGGAAAACGCCCAGCTTAACGGGATAACATCGATAAGATATATCGTTGATGATTGTGAAAAATTTATCAATAGGGAAATAAGAAGAGGAAATTTTTATGATGCAATAATAATGGACCCGCCAAGTTATGGAAGAGGGACAAACGGTGAGATGTGGAAACTTGAAGATAATTTATTTGATTTTGTCATGCTCACTAAAAAAGTTTTGTCAAATTCGCCATTATTTGTCTTAATTTCATCTTATACAACAGGCTTGCAAGCAAGTGTTTTGTCAAATATTTTAACGCTAGTATTTGGAGAGGGAAATATAGATGCCGATGAAATTGGACTGCCTACAGAAGAAAAGATAGTTTTGCCATCGGGCGCGAGAGGTTTAAAAATATGGAAAAATTAAATGTTTTATATGAAGATAATCAAATTATAGTGGTGATAAAGCCGCACAATGTTCCTTCACAAGCGGACGAATCGGGCGACCTTGATTTACTTTCAATGGTAAAATCTTATGTTAAGGAGAAATATAATAAAGAGGGAGAGGCTTTTATAGGCCTTGTTCACCGTTTGGATAGGCCTACTGGGGGAATTATGGTTTTTGCCCGAAATTCCAAGTCGGCGGCAAGACTTTCAAAGCAATTTTCCGACCATACATTGCAAAAGACCTATTTTGCGATTACAACTTCCCAGCCTCCGGCTAAAACAGGGCATTTAGTTAATTATTTGAAGAAAGATGAAAAGGAAAATAAGGTTAAAATTGTCACTTTGGGCGAATATGGGGCAAAGAAGGCTGAGCTTGACTATAAACTGCTTGAAACAAATGGTGAGTTGTCCCTTATGCAAGTAAATCCTATGACGGGAAGAGGACATCAAATAAGAGTCCAACTTGCTGGAATTAACTGTCCATTATATGGCGATAATAAGTATGGAAAAGAAAGGTCATACACAAAAAATCTGGGCTTATGGGCGGGGAAACTTGAGTTAATTCATCCGACGACCAAAGAAAAAATGAAGTTTGTATGTCCTCCCGATGATATACAACCATGGTCAAATTTTTATATGCAAAAGTATATAAACTCGGGAATTTAAAGGAGCGAAAATGGAAAAAGAAAGAAAAGATATAAGCGAAAAATATAAATGGGATTTATCGCCTTTATGCAAGGACGACGATGAATTTTATCAAAAATTAAAGGAATTTAAGGCATTTTTACCTCAAATTATTGCTTTTGAGGGTAAATTATGCACAAAAGACAAAATTTTGGAGTTTTTAAAACTTGATGAAGAGGTTACAAAATTAATAGAACCCGCCATAGAATATAGTTACTTAAAAAGAGATGAATGCTTGGATAATGAAAAGTATAACGAGATGAGTGAGAAACTCTCAACAATATTGAATGAGTATAGCATAGAAACTTCCTTTGCATCATCTGAATTGCATGAACTTGACGATAGTCTTCTCGATGAAATAATTAAGGATAAAGATTTCAAAGACTACGACAGAATGTTTAAAGATATTAAACGCTCCAAGAAACATAAACTTTCAAAAGGCGAAGAAAAACTGCTTGCGGGAATGGATTTTTTAGATGGTTATAGTGATAATATGAGAAATATTGCCGACCTCGACTTAAAGTTTGGAAGCGTAAAAGATGAAAAAGGGAAAAGATATGTTTTAAATCAATCCAACTACGGAAAACTAATGAGGAGCAATGATAGAACATTAAGAAAGGCTACCTTTGAACGATTGAATGGCAAATTTGGTGAGATGATAAACACACTTGCCAGCAATTATATAAACGAGGTAAAAGCCAATTGCTACTTTGCCAAAATTAGAAAATATGACAGCGCACTTGGAGCGGCACTTTTTAATGAGGAAGTAGAACCTGATGTTTATTACACATTGGTGAAAATGGTTCATGAAAACTTAGACCTTTTATTCGATTATTTCAAATTAAAACAAAAGAAAATGGGCTTGAAGGATTTTTATATTTATGATGCAATGGCTTCAACAGATGTGGGAAGTGAGAAAAAGTATAGTTACGATGAAGCGATTGAGATAATAAAGAAAGCACTTTCGCCACTTGGAGAAGAATATGTCAATCTTCTTCAACGAGCAAAAGATGAGCGCTGGATTGATGTCTTTCATAATAGAGGCAAACGTTCGGGCGCTTATGAAAGTGGAATTTATGGTTTTCATCCCTATGTTTTAACAAATTTTGAAGGCGATCTAGATAGCATATTTACTCTTGCACATGAACTTGGACATGCGATGCACTCATATTTTTCTAATAAAAACCAGCCAATGCCTAAAGCAAACTATACGATATTCTTGGCGGAAATTGCAAGTACGACAAATGAAATTTTGCTCTTAAATTATCTATTAAAGAATTCCAAGGACAAAAATGAAAAGGATTCACTTTACAATAAACTCTTTGAGGAGGTGAAAAGCACTATTTTCAGACAAACTATGTTTGCTGAATTTGAAGAGGGTGTTCATAGAATGCAACAAGAGGGCGAGGGGCTTACAAAGGATAAAATCTGTAATTTTTATTATTCTCTTAACGAAAAATATTTTGGACATGTTAAACTCATTGACGAAATTAAATATGAATGGGCAAGAATTCCACACTTTTTTACCGCTTTTTATGTATATAAGTATGCGACAGGGATGATAAGCGCGATAACTTTTGCACAACGCATTTTGTCTGGTGATGAAAATGCAAGAAAGGACTATTTTAAATTTCTTTCAGCGGGGGACAGCGATGCTCCATGCTCAATTTTAAGAAAATCGGGTTGCGACCTTGAAAATAAGGAAACATTCGATGAATGTTTTAAATATTTGAAAAATATGCTTAAAAATTGGGAAAAATTAGATTAAAAGGGTATTTTATCCTTTTTTTTCTTTTTATCATAGACATAAGTTATAAAAAATGTTATACTAATATTAGAGGTAAAAATGACAAGATTACATAAAAACTTATTTTCTTTTTTGGTGATTGCGATACTTCTGTTTTCGGCAGGTATGTTTTGTGCTTGCGGTAAGAAGAATAAGATCGTAGTGACCACTACTGGCAGCGGCACTGTTACAAAAAGAGAGGAAAAAGATGGATCATATTATGTTGCGATTCCTGACAAATGGAATGATTTTGTGGGGTGGTATGACGGAAACAACAAAATTGGCGATCAATTGGAATTAAAAATTACAAAGTCTATACCTTCAAATATAGTTGCAAAGTTTGCATCAAGCGGTCTTCAATCGGCAAATAGAACATTGGAGGCTTTGTATAATAATTACATTTTAGGCGGTGAAATGCCAGGTAATTGTTATGAAATAAATACCGATTTTCAATTTAATTATCAAGATGCCGAAAGGGTTCTAGAAGATGCCGGACAGTTTAATGGAATTATAAGTTTTAATGGTGATGGCGCAAGACTATCTTTCAATACAAACAAAATTGAGATTGCATATACTGATGACACGCAAAATGCAAATTTGTATGTAAATAATGATGGTAAAATGAGTACGTATAAAGGGTTAAGTTTAATTTCAAGCATATGGAAGGAATTGAAAGACTATTCTGAAACTTGGACAATTGAAAATGTATTCAATGCTGAGTTGCAACGCTTCTTTAAGACAAACTTAGATTACAGAAATATGTTAGGCATAGTAACAAATGCTGAAAATGACACTTCAAAAACGATTTTAAAGTTAAATTTAAGCAGAATTCTCACACCTTTAAAGAATAATTTAACTCTAAACAATCAAAATCCTTTAATTAGCAAAGTTATCGAAATTTTAACGAAACATTATAAATTAACGGTAATTCCCGATGTGATTTTGGGTTTTCATATAGATTATGAAAATAAAAACGATAGGGAATGCATCAAAAATGTAAATATTAGCATTGACATTCCACGAACATATTATTTGACTTTAGATGATAAAGAGGTTCCCATTCCAAAATCTCAAATTGATATAAATTTTGACAATATAAGGTATCAATTTGTAGATAAAACATTGCCAGAGAAAAATTTTGATGACTATCCTGTGCCAGACAATAGATTATTGAATTTTAATATTGATGGCAATATGTATTTAAAAAATTCAACAAATATTATTGATAATTATAGTATTCAGTTATTTTCCGACTTGAATCCGACGGCATTACTTGTGGGTGACGGTGACTTGCACAAAGTTGATTGGGATAATTTAGGTTTTTTGAACTTTAAAATATCACTGATTGATGATGCAACGGAAGAGGGAAGAGCACTTCAGGAGGCAAAACATAAAAATTCAAAAGATTATATAAACATTTTAATTGACAGTAAAAGATATGGTTCGAAAGCTCTTGTATATATTGGCTTATATCAACCTGAATCGATATTTACTTTAAATTATTATGTAAATCAAAGTTTTGATTTGAGTGAAATAGCAA
>CANQBU010000044.1 GCA_947589615.1 uncultured Clostridia bacterium
AATGGAGCCTTTTAATTCTCCAAGAGGAAATTGATTCGAAATTGCCGATACATCAATGTTTGTATTAATCTTATAGTGTGCTGATAAATTATTTCTCATAAGAAGTAAATCGTCTGCATTTTTTATCGTAAAACGGTTACCTTTTGTTCCATTTTCGTATTCGAACTTTAATATTATAACTTTATCTCTGTATTCACTTCTTATATTTCCAGAATCATCCAGCCAATCTTTTGCAACAATAGTGATCGTCCCGCTTATCGTTTTATCAACTTCTCTTACAGAATTGATAAATTCATTTGTTAATTTAAATTTAATTTGCGTTTTACCATCAGATTCGAGATAGGTTATTGACGAATCGTCAAAAACAGTATACCTTCCCTCTCCAGCAGTAGCCTCTGATGTTATTGCAACAATTTTAGGATTAGTGGCGGTCGAATTTGTAGGGAAAGCAATAATTGATTTTTCGCTTTCAAAAACAGAGAAAGTCACTCTATCTTCCATTTCTTGCAATGAAATTCTGGAAACTTCTTCATATAAATGAATTGTAATATTTATAGAAAAAGAATAAAGTTTGTTAAATTGTTTGACATGAGCATATAGTCTTATTTTACCCTCACTTAGAAGGTTTTGATAAGCCGTAAATGTTAGATTCTCAGCATCAAATGTTCCATAATTACCGATTGTGTAAATATTATTTTGTGAATTGTTTGGATCGTAGAAAATTCTATTTCCTTCCACACTCTTTCCATTCCTGAAAATTTGTATTTCACTTTCAAAATACAAATATTCATTGGAAAATACTTTATCATCATAAACATCCTTCTTTGAAGGAAGTTCAAAAAGATAGCCTAATTTTGCATATCCAACTTCTAATTTTACCTCTCTTAAATTTTGAGAATAGGTGTTCGAATAGATGTCTACATAAGTTGCTTTAGTTTGAGGTGCATACTCCTTGCCCTCATCATCTTTTATTTGAGAATAACCATCTCTTAATTTATAAATATCAAGTTGTTCTATATAATCAAAAGTAACCAAAGTAATGATATATGAAATAGTGACATCTTCTCTTGCAAAATCACTTATGTTATACCCATTCACAGTAAATGTTATTTGGGTTGTTCCATTAATTGTCGAATAAATTTTGAATTTATTTGTAATATATGGGTCTTGCTCCCAACTCAAAGAAGATGCATTTAAATTTACAGATACACTTCTAATTGCATTGGAATTTAAATTATTGTTTGCATATAATTGGACATCAAAATAACTTTTCCCATCCACATTAAACAAATATGCAATAGACGATTCATCCCCTGTTGAATCAAACTTTCTTAAAGTATTGTTTTCGTTGTTTGAATGCACATTGACAATCGACAAATTTTCATTGACTGTAACATTTAGGAATATAGACCTTCCATTATCAATAGTAAGGCGATATGTTCCGCTTCCTATATTTTTAGGGGTTAAATTAAGGTTAAGATAATATGAATTTTCTTTTAATATATATGGATCACCACCGTTAAAACCTATATTTATTACATCAACACCCGATTCCGGCGTTATCGTAACATTTTCAAATTCGGCATCGGCATAAATATCTACAAAGGCTCTTGCGCCTCCATCATATTGAAGATATATATTATCTTTAAAATCTTGTGTTGCATAATCTAATTTGCTTGCCCCTTTGACAATTTCATATTTTATTTTTGACTCATATGCATCAGGTTTTATTACATTAAACTCTAATTTTACTGGAATTTCCCGCACTGACGAAGTTATGGCAGCGTTATCAACACCTTTCAAATAAACTGTTTCTTTAAGATTATTAATTTCTACAATTTCTTCGGTGTAAATTTTATTCATATATCTTGCTTGCAATCCAGTTTCAGTTAAATCCATGGTCAATGCACTAAAATTTGAGCCTTCTGGCAAAACACTGAAATTGAATGGATACCAACCCGCATCATAACTTGCATAACTATTATAGAATTTAAACACTCTGTTTGTTGTGTTAAAATCTGCATTATTAATTAATAATTGAGTAGGAATTTCTCTAATCATAACAGGGATGCTGTAAGTATAATTAACATTTTCATCTTCGCTATTTTCAAAGCCGTCATAATAGAATTTTACATCAAAATATGTAGCATCGGTTTCTCCCAGTGAACAATTTATTTCATAATAATAAGTGGTTTTTCCATCCGCTTTTATACTTCCCAAGTATGTTGCACTTGAAATACTTACATTCCTTGATTTCGCATCAACTAGAAGCTGGGCATTTTCTGTTGCAAGTGTGACTTCAAGATATGCTGTTAAATACTTAGAACGATAGCCGACCAACATCACATTATCTGTAATTAGAGTTGTATAATTAGGTATTAATATAATATCACCATTTTTATAATCGTTTATTTTGTATGATGTATTTTCCACACCGTTTTTATAAGGAATTTCTTGGTTTGCTTCATCTAAAATCTTATAGCCATACTCATGAGTTATCGCATTTTTGTCAATATCCAAAAGGACAGAAAATTCTCTATCACAAATAATATCAGCCTCTTCTTCCGTTTCTTTTTCCTTTAAATATTTCGCAATAAAGGTGAATTTTTGTCCCGGATTAACAGCCTTAGCCCTAGATTCATCAATAACAAAATTATCATCATTCAAAGACACTTCAATAAAACTAAATATTTTGTTGTTTGAATCTTGAACGCCTTGTTCATTCCCTATTGTATAGAAAAGCCCATCTTTGTTTTTAAAGATGAGATAATTATTATTGTTAACTTCCGTTATTTGAATTTCTTGAAATTGATTTTCTTCTTTTATATCTTCAATAGTCAAATCAGCTTCATCTTCAACTATTCCATAAAAGTAGTAGGCCAAATTTCTTTCTGTCGCACCATCATTAAATGTAAAATCTGAAGAAGATGGAATCAAAGTTTTTGTCGAAGAAACATAAAGGTGTTTTGAGCCCTGCTCCAATATATCTGAAAATTCTTTAACATAAACAGTTATTTCTGTCTTTTTGCTACCTTCAAGCGAAACAAACTCAATATTCGCAGTCCCTCCCTTGTTACCTTTAATTTTAAAGGTTGTTGTAAAATTTTTACTTGTCTTATCATCTCCTATTTCTGCAACACTTGGATCTGAGCTTGTGCCTTTTATTCCATTATACATTCCCTTTTCAGGGTTATTTATCGTTACCAAAACTTCTTCTTCCTTGCCTGCAAATATCTCTATATAATCTTGGCTTGCCGTAATATATGTATCAGAATATTTTTTCTTGCCGCACGCTGCAAAAAGTATACTTGACAGAACAAGTAATAAACTTAATATTAATATCGTAAGTTTTGATGATTTTGCCATATTTTCTCCTTTTTAATCAAAAATTCAATCAAAATAGCAAAATTAAATGGTTTCGCATCTATTTTTTCTTTTCTATAATTGACAAAACATATGGTAATGGTCGAATCTGAACCATTGTTCTTGACGTAGGCGAAGTAATAATAAACGCCTGACCTACAGAAGCACTAACAATGCTGTTTCTTTCTTGTTTATTGATACCACCTGAGTTTTTATAAAGTTCAATAAGGTCGTTAACATCATTAGGTGATAATGAGAAAATCAATGAATATTGACAAGCATTAATAACCGCAGTTGATTGACGTTTGATTTCTTCTGAGCCCACGAAGTCATTAATATTTTGAGTAATAACGACAAGCATACCACCATACTTTCTAATACGTTTAGCCATTGATGTCATAAAGTTTAAAGCAATAGGATATTTAGGGTTAATGAAAATATGCGCCTCGTCGCAAACAACAATAATCTTTCTGTTTGATTTATGTAATTCATTATAATCCTTGTTATTAATAACTTCACTTTCAATATACTTAAATACCAAAAGCATTTGAGCAAGTGTAAGCATGTCATTGTTACCTGCAATAAGAGATTGGAAATTGAAGCAAACAAAGTTTTCGTTTGTTTCAATAGATGTTGGACCATTCCACAAGTTAGAATTTCTGCCACCTTTGGCGAATTTTCTAATATATGTTTCTGCAACACGCAAGTTGTTTAAAACATAATCCTCTTTTGCCGTTTTTATCTTCTCCTGCAAAATTGCATAAAGATCATCGAATGTAGGATAATCCTCTGGCTTTAAATTTTTGAGGTCGGTATATTCATCTATACCGAATTTTTCATACATTTCCAAAACTAAGGTGTTTATAACCTCAAAGGCATCTGATGAAATACCCTGCAAAATTGTTCTAAGGAATTGTTCAAGAAATTGAAGATGTTGGTTAAATGAGTCGTCGACTTTTTTCTTCTGAGAAGTTTCAACAACTTCTTCACCATCTGCGGCTGGCTTCTTTTCTTCGTCATCATCTTTGTCAAGTGCTCTGATGACGTTGAATGGATTAATTATACCCTGCAAAGATGAACCAACATCGATAAACTTCCCCTTAAGTTTCTCTGTTAATTCGGCATATTCCTTTTCGGGGTCACAAATGAATATCTTTGTATTATCGGCAGAGAAATTTGCAAGCAATGTTTTTGTGGCGAATGATTTGCCAGAGCCTGATTTCCCGATAATCATCATGTTTGAGTTAACTCTTTGTGCATCTCGGGCAAAAAAATCGATAAATACGGGATAAGCATTGTCACCTAAATAAAATCCCCCCTCATCTTGAAGTTCTGATGAAATAAATGGGAAAACACCGGCTAATGTGTATGTTGGAACACCTCTTTGAAGTTCTTTTATATTATCACGCATCGAAATTCCCGTGCTAATGAAGGCATCAATTTGTCTTGCAAATAATTCGGTATATTTATATCCCTCTTGTTTAAGCATGCTTTTAACATCTTTTCTTGCTGAGTCTTCGCATGTTATAAATGTGTTTACATCATATAATTGCTGGTTGGAATTTTTTAACTCTTGCAATAAGTTTCTTAAAGTGTCAAGGTGGGTCGTAAGTTCAATTCTTGCACTGCTTTTGCCAGTTCTGTTAAGTTTTGTTTCCATATCCATTATGGCTTTATCAATTTTCTTTTCAGATTCATATCTTGGCGCTTTTTTGAATTTCATTACAACTTTTGTTCTGTCAAGCAGGAAGAATGATGCCCCCCAAGCGTTTCCAACTTGTAATGGATATTCACTAATAGCATACGTCCTATAATTTATATTATCGATTGAATATTTGGCGGTTGAGAACTTGATGGTGTTTGGAGTTGCCCAATTTAAAAATTCATTAAATGGAATATTCTCCAAATCTCTTTCATTAAAATCTCTTACGTAGTTGGCTTTAATAAATATTGCTAGGTCATTGCCGACAAGCCTCTTTGTTTGCACAGGTGTTAATGATGATGCAAGAGATGTTGCCATACCAGCAAGAGTGTTTTCTAATGCTTCAATATCTTTGCCCAATACGACCAGATAAAAATAATCCTTGTATATTTTATCTGTTCGGTTTTTATTTTCGATAAAATTTACCCTTTCTTCAAAAATAGGAGAACGTGCATCAATTTCCTCTTGACTCATTTGTTTTTCATATAATTGGTCAAGAAGTCTATCATATTTTTTTTTCTCAATATATGAATAATTGGCAAGAACCATAGCTTTATTTAATTTTACTATCTCACAAACTTGGTTATCATCAAGTCTTCTTATGGCATTGCCAAAACCGACATCGATAACATTGTTTTGGCTGTATTCATTTAAAAGATCAAACAAAATTGGTTTTACTTCAAGCACCCCTGCATAATAGCCATTATAGTCAATCAATTTTTCTTCATAAAATTTTACATAAGGAATTATATCTTTTATATTTGACTTACCGGATTTTGGCGCTTTTAAATATTTTTTCTTTTGCATCGAAAATCTTGCAAGGTGAGTAAGAGTTACATAAAACCTATCACTATCTGCAATTTTAAAAAATAGTGAAAGACCGATTATAGCCCAAGCCATAGCAATCCAAATATGCCCAGGAAAGTTTGACGCCGCAAGAACAATCAATACGGCCGCTACTACCAAAGCAATCAAAAGGTCAATACCTGTAAAACCTTTTACAAATTCAAGTTTTACTTTCGTTCTTCTTGGAACAACTCTAACCATAATTACCTCACTTTTTGATATTTCAAAATTATTTTACTACAAATTAAATCAAAAATACAAACGATTAAACAAGATTTTAACAATTTTATAAAAAATATTATTATATTTATTAAAAAATAATGCAACAAAAGGCTTATGGTTTATTTTTTATGCTGCATAATAAAAAACAACGACTTTTAATCGTTGTCCTCTATTTACTGTAGTAACTTAGCAAATTAAATTTATTATGCGCTTTCGCTTTATTTATTATTTTCTGAGTTATTTCTTCATTTTTTCTCGCTATAATTTCGTTATTGTAACCAAGTATATCATTTGTGACAATCTTACCAATAAGCATTTTCGTGCTCGCATATAGCCTTACTGGTGCTTCAGGGCTTACAACATTCGAGCCCCCAATGAAGGGACTCGCAATAGTAACCTTTGGTAGAGAACTGAAGTTTTGAATCACTTCAACATTAAATTCTTTTCCAGTTTTTCTCCTCTTTTTTGCTCCAAAAATTATAAAGTTATCACCCGATTTTCTTATATACCTTTGCGGAAACTCGCAAAAAGTAGTGATAATTTTTCTGACCGTCTTACCTTGAAATTCGACGTCTATTACCCTCCCCAAACCGTTACCATGGCTATCATAAACCAATTTGCCAATTGGATTATTTGTTTTGTCAGAAATATTGAATTGTAATTTACTGGCATTTTCAATCATAATCGTGTCGTCGCCTACTGAATATATGTTCTCACGCGGCAACACAAAGGAATTTTCACTTTCCTCATCGACAACTATAAGACCAGTATAGGTTTTTACATTTTCATCGAGTATGACATCTAAAACATACCCCACCTCTTTGGCGTCATCTAATGAGATGACTTTTTTTGAAATTAATTTGCTTATCTTTTCCATAGTATTATTGTATTTTTGAATTTTCTTTTTAGAACATTTTTTAAAAAATTTTATAAAATTCTTTACAAAAAAATCATCTTGTTATATAATATCTGCATGAGAAAGAAAAAGAATGTTGAAATTAATAAAGATATGATAATTGATGATGTGTTGGCTCTTGACGACAGCCTCGGAGATATATTCTTGGGATTTGGGATGCACTGCATCTTTTGTCATTTAGGTATGGAAGAAACTGTAGAAGAAGCAGCTTTAGTTCATCAAGTCGATGTAGACTTTTTAGTTAAAAAGTTAAATGAAGCATATCAAGAAAACCTTAAAAAGAATGAGAAACACCCTAAAAATTAGACAACTAAACGATGCCTATTAATGACAAAAAAATTAATATATGACTCTGTTACAAAGCATACAAAATATTGCCTTTAAGTTAAAACACAAAATAAGGAGCTTAAAATTCTCCTTATTTTTATTATTGCATGTTTAATTTGCTTTTGATTAATTCAAGTAA
This sequence comes from uncultured Clostridia bacterium, assembly GCA_947589615.1. Classification (GTDB taxonomy): domain Bacteria; phylum Bacillota; class Clostridia; order Christensenellales; family UBA1242; genus Caccovivens. Next base: position 7,516 of record CANQBU010000044.1, read on the forward strand.
TTTTTCAATGCCCTTCCCCCGTTTTACCGAAATCAAAACTTCGTTTTCCTCGATTGCCAGCGGTTTTTTAAGAAGGTCGCTTTTATTTAGGACAACAATTCTGTTCTTCGTCGCCCCCAACTCGTCAAGCAAATCATTTGTCACTCCCATATTTATTTCATATTCTTTTTTCCCATCTATTGATTTGTCCTGTGAGACATCAACTACATGCAACAATAAATCCGCATCTCTAGCCTCTTCCAATGTAGAAGAAAATGCATCTACGAGTTGATGAGGTAAGTCAGATATAAATCCCACCGTATCAGTTATGATAGCATAACTATTATCTCCCAAGAACATTTTACGCGACGTAGTATCAAGTGTCGCGAAAAACTTATCATCGGCATAAATATCTTCTCTGACAAGATAATTCAAAAGTGATGATTTGCCTGAATTTGTATAACCGACCAGTGCAATTTTAGGCAAAGATGATTCCAGCCTTTCTTTACGCGTTGATTGTCTTTGCTGCTTTATTTTTTCAATTTGTTTTTTTAAATTGTCAATTTCGCTTTCTAATTTACGTCTATTAAGTTCGAGCTTTGTTTCTCCAGGTCCACGCATTCCCACTCCGCCGCTTCCAAATCTACCGCTTGTGCCCTGCATTTGTGAAAGCCGTGGCAAAATATATTTATCTTGAGCTAGTTTTACTTGAAGTCGTGCCTCTCTTGATTTTGCTCCCTTAGCAAAAATATCAATTATTAAGCCCACCCTATCCAAAACTTTTGTTTTAAATTCATCTGCGAGGTTCTTCATCTGAGAGCCTGACAATTGATAGTCGACTATAACTACATCAACAATCTCTTCGCAGTCATTGATATAATTTTTAATTTCTTCAACTTTCCCACTGCCTATAACAGTTCTCCTATTAAATTCCTTCACGTTTTGATAGAAATCTTTTATTACATTTAGGCCAGCAGAATAACAGAGGCGTTCAATTTCCCCTGTTTTCCTTTCAATATTATCTTCTTTCTTATCGCATACGATTATAATAACCGCATTCTCTCTTTCAATTTTATTTTCCATGGGCTTATTATAGCACAAAAAGCTACTATTGTCAAAAATTAAAAATGTATTTTATTGAAAATAATAACACGGCTTTAAACTATACTACAAAAAAGAAAAGATTTCTCCTTTCTTTAAAAAATATCATTCTCGTCCATAACATTTATAATAAGATTATATTCGTTGCTCTTTGTATCTACAATCGTAAAGACCCAATAAAGTTTGTCATCTTTTGTCATAATTTTTAAATAACATTCTCCGTCAAAGGAATTTCTATTAGTTAAATCGGACACAACATCTTCCAAATGTTTTTGCCCTAATTCTATTGCCTTTTCGCTATCAACATTAAAATCTTTGCTTATATTTTCAAATTCAAAATTGTAGTCACCGTAGTTTATAGTAATTATATCACTTTCTTTTAAAGCATATCCTAAATCGGTCATGTATGTTGAATTGAGCGGATTTAATTCTAAAGTAATTTTATCAGTTTTATTATTTACATTTATTTCCGCCTCTATTTCCTTATCAAAAACATTGTTAAATCTTAGAATTACTAAGGAAAAATCAACATTTTTCGTATGATTTCCATTAATAATATAATTTTCTTCTCTTTTGCCAACGCTAATACTACCAATCTCCCCTCCACTACGGGCGAAAAAATATATTTCTGTTTTTTCACTTATATTATTTTTTAAATCATTTTTTTGACAGCCACATAAGCAAAATAAACCAAAAATAAATATAAAACTTAATAAATATTTTTTCATATAACACCTCTTTTTTAAATATATGTTTGAAAAAATTAAAAAATGTGTTATTATAATTTAAAGGGAAAGAAAAATGAGAAATTTAAAATATTGATTAAATAAAGCAATAGAAAATCATTTTGCTTTGGGAGCTTTTAATTTTTCAGGACTTGAAACATTACAAGGAATTGTCCTTGCCTGCAAACAGTTAAATGCACCTGCATTTATTGCCGTAAGTGAAAGTGCTTTTGATTATATGGGCGATTATGTAACATCCTTGGCAAATACCGCAAAAAAACAATTTGAAGGACTTTTCCTTCATCTTGACCACGGAAAAAATGGTGAAATATGTCGCAAGGCAATCGATTTAGGATTTGATAGTGTCATGATTGATGGCAGTGCCTTAAATTTTAAAGACTTCTGTAGATATGCTGGCAGTCTCAATCGGGACTAGTCATGGCGCATATAAATATAGCGGAACTCAAACCTTAAGATTTGATATTTTATCAGAAATTGAAAAAAGACTTGTCGATTTCCCCCTTGTTCTTCATGGTGCATCCACAATAGATAAAAATCTAATACACGTAATAAATAACAACGGCGGTAAAATTTTAAACTCCTGCGGAATTCCCGAAAACCTACTAAAAACAGCTGTCAAAGATCATCATATTGTTAAAGTCAATACAGATTCAGA
>CANQBU010000045.1 GCA_947589615.1 uncultured Clostridia bacterium
ACCTTTTTTATTTCTCAAATAATCTATAAAAATTTTGCCTTCCCTTTTATCCTTTCGCATGTTTGTCGTAAAAATTAAAGGATATTTTTCTTCCAGTAAAAGTGAAATTTGACTTGAAATTTCACCAAACTTTTCCCAAGTTTTGTTTGCCGAAAATGGAACAACAACATGATAACCTTTGCCGCCGCTCGTTTTTAAGTAACTTTTCAGATTAAGTTCGTCAAGCACTTCCTTTAAATAAAGTACTCCCTCGCGAAGCTTTTTTATATTCATTTTCTCGTCAGGGTCAAGGTCAAAGACCATGGTGTCAGGTTTGTCAATATTTTTTGCTTTACAGCCCCAAGTATGAAATTCTATCGTTCCCATTTGCGCTTGATAAACAAGCTCCTCAATAGTGGAAATATAAAAATATTCCTCATCTTTCACTTTAATGGTGTGAATGTAATTCTTGTCAGTTGTGGGATGCTTTTTGAAAAAACATTCTCCATTTATACCTTGGTGACATCTTATAACAGTGAGAGGTCTGTCCTTGATGAATTTCAACATGAGAGGTGCAACTTCATTGTAATATTCAACTACCTGTTTTTTTGTGATTTTGCTTTCAGGGTAAATGATTTTGTCAGGATTAGTAACATGAATATTCCCTATAATTATTTCTTTCATCTTTCCTCCAAAAACACTTTTTTCGCATCTTTATCATCGCGGAGACCAATAAAGCTAGGCTGACGCAGCACTCCATCTTTAGTCAATTCAGCATATTGAATTTCGGCAATTAATTTAGGACTTAACCATGTAATTTGCTCTGATTTCTTAAAATTTTTATCAAATGGACATTTTTTTACTGCAATTTTGCTAAATTTTTTGTTTAAAATCAATTTTTCTTCTTCATCAAACCCTGTTCCCACTTTGCCTGCAAATATCAGTTTATTGTCTTTATAGTAACCGACATATATTGCACTTAAAAGAGCATTTTTTTCGCTAGTTTCAAATCCTCCAATTACAAATTCCTGTCTTTTATAGCATTTTATTTTAAGCCAATCTTCACTTCTATTTCCTAGATAAACTGAATCTGTTTTCTTGGCAATAACACCTTCGAGTTTCTCTTTTTTCGCAAAGGCAAAACATTGTTTACCTTTGCCGATTATATGTTGAGAATATATTATATTTTGAGGTGCTTTTGCTAAAACACGTTCAAGAATTTGCTTTCTTTGTAAAAATTTCTCTTTTCTTAGATCTTTCCCATTCAATGCCAAAATATCAAAAACAACATAATATATTTCACCTTTTTCCTTTAAAGAGCGTTGAAGTAAACCAAAATCACTGCGCCCTTTTTCATCAAAGGAAACTACCTCACCGTCAAGAACAAATGATTTCTCATTAATTTGTTTTAGGCTTTTGGCGATATCTTTCAATTTTTCTGTATAGTCATTGCCATTTCTCGTTTTGCATTCAATTTTACCCTCTTCACAAAATGAAACAATTCGATAGCCGTCATATTTTATTTCATAAGCCCAGTCGCGTCCAGTGGGCAACTTATTTGATAGAGTTGCAAGCATTACATCACAGGTTTTAAAAGGCAATGAAGTGTCTTCTTGTTCCACCTTTTCGCTTGCAAATTCATCATCACTCTTTATGATAAGCCAATTTTTTCTGTCCATTCTCACAAGCGAGAATTCGCCCTTAAATTTTTTACCCTTTAATTCAAATTGCAAGTGTCCTTTTTGCAAACCATAGTCAATGTCATATTTTGGAATGTATTTTCCTTTATCATAAATTTCAACACTTCCCGCTCCATAATTGCCCTTAGGAATAACGCCCTCAAAACCGATATAGTCAAGAGGGTGATCCTCTACCATAACGGCAAGACGTTTATCTTTTGGATTCTTTGAGAGCCCCTTCGGAACTGCCCAACTTAGTAAAACCCCGTCATGCTCAAGTCTAAAATCATAGTGATCTTTTGACGCTTTGTGATGCTGAATTACAAATCTTAAATTTTTCGCTTTAGAAGAGATAATTTCACCTTTTGGCTCGTTTGTTTTAGAAAAGTCCCTTTTTTTATTGTATTTTTCAAGTTTTTTCATTTATTTTGCCACCTTTTTTCGTTTTTTATCATTTTCAGGTTGCAAACTTTTCTGCAAAGCTTCCATTATGTTTATAATTTTTGTTGGCTCTTCCGTTGTATTTGAAGAGACTATTTCGTTTCCTGCTATTTTCTCTTTTATCGCCTTTCTTACCCTTGCAGAGTATTCATCTTTAAACTTTTCAGGCTTAAAAGGTTTGGTCATTTGTTCTATGAGTGTAGTGGCAAGGTCAATCTCTTTTTTAAGCGTTTTCGCCTCTTTAAGTGCGGGCATTTTTAGCACTTCTTCGTAGAAATATAGTGTATTTGCAACCATCTTTCCTTCGCTTGCCCTTATAAGCAAAAGAGTTTCCTTTGTTCCAAGCACCGTTTTAGCAATCCCCGCTTTATTGTTTTTCTGCAATGCCTGCAAAAGGACATTAAACGCCCTATCCGCCCCAACCGGATTTACATAATAGGCCTTATCGAAATATATGGGGTCAACCTCGCTTACATCAACAAACTGCTCAATTACAATATTTTTATCTTTGGGCGTTTTAATTTTTTCAAAATCTTTATCAGTAAAAATTACATATTTGCCCTTTTCATATTGATAACCTTTAACTATATCCTCGTTTTTCACTTCCTTATTTTTACAGTCAACGCATGTCTTTTTATACTTTACCCTTGACATGGTATTTTTCTCAATCATATTAAATCCAATATCATTATTTTTTATTGCATTGCTTAAAAAAATAGGTATGTAAACCAGTCCAAACGTCAACGCTCCCTTATATGAATATGCCATAATTTTCTCCTTTTTTGATATTATGTGTAATTTCACAATTTTTATCTATCTCGAGAAAATTATGATTTTTTTGAGATAAAAACATCATTTTTTCTATAGAAATCGCAATTTTTTCGCTTTTTTCAACAAAAAACACAAGAATTATCTTGTGTTCTTCATTTTATTATATATGTCCAGCCCGGTTTCCATGCCTTTATTTTTCGCCAGTCTTCTTCTATCGCATCTTCCCATGTTTTGCCATTTAAAATTACTTCAAGTGCAAGTTGTGGTGCACGATGCGCAACAATTGCAATTCTTTTTTCATCAAAATTTTCTTTTAAAAATTCTATAAATTCCCTAATTCTTTTTTCAACATCTTTTAAACTTTCACCTTTCGGAAATTTTTCATCAATATGCTTAGAGTAATCAACCAATGAGGACTCTTTCCCATTTAAAAGACCATAATTGCATTCTCTTATTCTTACGTCTCTTATAATTTCAATATCCCTGTTATAAAAATTCAACTTAGCACTTTCTAGCGCTCTTTTTAAATCGGAACAAAAAACGAAATCAAATTCCTGACTTTTTATATTTTGGGCAAGTTCAATACTCTGCATTATGCCCTTTTCGCTCAATTCACCATCCAACCACCCTGTCGCAAGTTTTGAGGAATTATCCGTTGTCGTCCCATGAACAAAATATTTAATCTCAATCATGGCAACCTCCTATTTTTGATATTCATATAGTCCTGCCTGATTTTTTGAGAACATTAGTTTTTTATTGTATAAACTTCTCAATTTATCCACACCCAGTTCATATTCAAGGTGCAAGCCAAAATCTTTTACCTGCTTCATCAAAATTTCAAATTGCTCATCTTCGCTCTTATCGAAAATGTCTTTATCAAGAACATAGTCTAAAAGTCCTATATCTTTTATGTCTTGCAGTTGATGCCAGCATTTCCCCTTATAGTAAACCCAATCGGTTTTTTGAGTATCAAATATCACCTCATATCCATTCTCGAAAAATTTATCAAAGTAAGCATGCATGGTTTTGAAATCTACATCTAATTTGTCGGGCAAATCCTTATCGAATATTTTTAAATTTTCAAATTTTTCAAAGTTTCTGCATCTTATTAAACTTGTTTTAATTTGAGTTTCATCTTTACCTTCAAAATTTACATCTTTGCCAAAATAAATATCTCGCGTTGTTGTTTTGAAAAGTTCTTGAAAACCCTGAGCCAAAAGCAATTTCTCTGCTTCCTTTTTATCTTCCTTGATTTTGAACCCTACTTCTAACACTGTCATAACTTTCTCCTTTATATTAATTATATCATATATTATTTGTTGCTGTCAACTTATGAATAAAGCTTATAATCTTTTTCAAATTTTTTGCTATTTTGTTGACATTCTTTTTAGAAAGCTATATCATAAACACATAATAAAAACTAAAATTTTATTTACAAGATGTCTTTTTTTATCATATAAAATATTGATTTATTGGAGGGAAAATATGAATTATGGAATTTGTGGATATGGCAATCTCGGAAAGGCAGTTGAAAAAGTCCTTTATGAAAACAACGAAAACATAGTCGGAATCTTTTCGCGAAGAAAAAATGTTAAAAGCGTAATGGGAACAAAAACTTACCTATTTGATGAGGCAAGCAAGTTTGTTTCAAAAATCGATGTCATGATCATGTGCGGCGGCTCCCAAGAGGACCTTATATGGCAAAGTCCATATATGTGCAAATATTTTAATGTCATCGACACCTTTGATACTCATGCAAGAATTCAAGAGCACAAGAAAAATCTTGAACAAGTTTCAAAAGAAAGTGGCAAAGTCGCAATTTATTCCTGCGGCTGGGATCCTGGAATTTTCAGCCTTATTAGGGCTTTGTCTTCTTCAATTTTTAAAAATAGCCCAAACACTCTTTGGGGAAAAGGGGTCAGTCAAGGACACAGCGAAGCTCTAAGAAATATAGCAGGAATAAAAGATGCAATTCAATTTACAGTACCAAACAAAGAAATTATTAAGCGTTTGAGAACAAATCCCAATTTCAAACCAGACTTAAACGAACTTCACGAGCGTCATTGTTACATCTGCATTGATGGCCAACGCGATTTAAGTGAAATTGAAAGAGATATAAGACAAACTGAAAATTATTTCAAAGATCAAAAGGTGATAATAGAAGTTTGTTCCCAAAAGAAAATCGATGCCTTAAAACAAAAAATGTATCACAAAGGTTTGGTCATAGCAGGAGATGACTCCTCGTCCATTGAATTTTCTGTAAGAATGGACAACAACCCGCTTTTTACGGCAAAAATCCTATACGCTTATTCAAAGTCAATCGACAGGCTTATATCGGGGGCTTACAGCGTGCTTGAAATCCCTTTGAAATGTTTAGACGCAAACCTTGATTTTGAGAGACTTATTTAGACAAAATTCATGAAAAGTCTAAAAATTTAGCTTAAAAATAAGAAATTTTCAATTATTTTATACATTTCGGATAAATTAAGCTCTTAATTGAAATTAAGAGCTTTTTGTATTCCCTAAAAAAGAAGGCCTTCTTTAGCCTTCTAAAATTGCAATTCAAGCTCACCGCTTATAAAGCCATATGCTATCAAAAATCCGACAAGGATATAGAACATAACGGACACAATCCCATTTACCCTCTGCCATGGGTTTCCAACTTTTATATCCTGAATAAAACTGTTTAATGAAAAGATTGTTCCCATACAAAATGCCAAAACTATCATTACAAGCCATTCATTGAACATCGACTTATAATATGCGACAAGGCACACTATGCATACAATACAAAGTCCTATGCCAAAAAGCCGCGAAAAAATCATTCTTCTCAATCTATAATCGGATATGCCCTGCATGACCGTTTTTTTAGTCTTACTTTTTGCCATTTCAACTCCTTAAAAATAGTTTAAGACAATTATTTGAAAATGTCAAACATTTTAAGTCATAATTTAGAAATTAGGAATAAAAGATTTGTCGGCACTTTCAAGTTCTTGGAAATATCCATCATTTAAGCCAAGATTGGAGGCGTATGATATAACAATTTTATATTCTATAGGTTTAAGCCGAGTTGAGAAGTATTTTCCAAGTGGAGTAAATTGTCCCATCAAACTAATATATGGGTTCTCGATTTTTTGAGCTATAAAGTCCAGAATCTTCATGCTGTCCTTAACTTGTCCTGGCAATATCAAATGACGAATCAAAACTCCTTCTTCAAGCACCTCTCCATTAAAAATATTTTGAGGTTTGTTTTTCCTCATTTGCAAAATTGCTTTTGCGGCTTTTTCAAAATAATCTTCGGCAAATGATAATTTCTTTGATAGGTCATTGCTAAAATACTTAAAATCTGGCAAAAAAACATCGACAAACGCTGAAATCTTGTCAATTATATCTGGATTTTCATAGGCAGAAGAGTTCCAAACAATCGGGATGGGACATTCAACACCTTTAAATGCCTCACATAAAAGTGATGAATAATGAGTAGGCGTAATTAAATCAATTGAAGAATATTTGCTTAAATCAAAACCGCTTATATATTTTTTAAATTCTTCAGGCGAAAAGGATTGCCCGCTACAATCATGGGAAATTTTGTAATTTTGGCAAAAGTCACATCTTAAATTACAGCCCGAAAAAAATATGGCAAGAGCACCTTTTGAGCCACTTATGCATGGTTCTTCCCACATAAAATTTTCTATAACTTTTGCAACAACTATTTTATCATTTGCCCTACAAAAACCCTTTGTTTTGGTCCTGTCAATACCACAGTTTCTTGGGCAATCATAACACTTCATCATTCCTTCCCAACATTTGTAAAAGTCTATTTTGCATTTCCTTACATTTTTCTTCATCCATGTCAGGCACTCCCTCAAGTCTGTATTGCATTCCCAAAGTCTTATATTTATGCCCACCTGAGTTTTTATACGGCAAAAGTTCGATTTTTTCAACATTTTTAATATTTTTTATGTAATTTTTTAAATTTTCAAGACTTTCTTCATTGTCGTTATAATTGGGAACTATGACCTGTCTTAGCCATAATTTAACGCCTCTTTTTTGAACGAGTGCGAGAAATTTTTCAAAAATCGAAATCTCTTTACCTGTCAACTCCCTATATTCGTCCGCCTTAACCGCTTTAATATCCAAAATCACCAAGTCACATAATTCCAAAATTTTGCCATAATCATACCCTTCAATGCCAATGCCAGACGTGTCAAGTGCCGTGTTTATATTTTTCCTTTTACATATCTTTAGGCAGGCATAGAGAAATTGAGGCTGAAGAAGAGGTTCACCTCCCGAGAATGTGACTCCCCCTTCTTTCCCAAAATATGATTTATACCTTTCTATTCTTTTTATAAGTCTATTTGGCGTGGTCGGATTGCTCTGTCCTCTAATATCCCATGTTTCTGGATTATGGCAATATTTACATCTTAAATAACAGCCCTGCATAAAAACTACATATCTTATTCCTGGACCATCTACCAAGCCCAAACTCTCCTCACTGCTTATTCTTCCTATTACTTCACTCATTGAAAGAATTCCCTCTTTTTGTTCAAATTTTTAATTTTTATCAATTTTTTAGTAAAATTAACGCTTTTTTTTAAATTTAATCAATTTTTATAAAATTTTATATTTTTTCATGGAATGTTCGTGCAATCACCTCTTCTTGATGAGCGCGTGAAAGCCTATTAAAATTCACCGCATATCCCGACACGCGAACTGTTAATGTAGGATATTTTTCTGGGTTATTCATTGCATCGATGAGTTTTTCTCGATCTAATACATTGACATTTAAATGCTGAGCACCTTTAATGAAATAACCGTCAAGCATGTTGACTAAGTTATTTATTCGATTTTCCATATTTTTCCCGAGCGAGTTTGGAACGATTGAAAATGTATTTGAAACTCCGTCTTGACAGCAATCAACATATGGCAATTTTGCAACTGAGTTCAGGCTTGCAAGCGCCCCTCTGATGTCTCTGCCATGCATTGGATTTGCACCTGGCGCGAACGCCTCCCCCTCTTTTCGTCCATCGGGAGTCGCCCCAGTTTTTTTACCATACATCACATTAGATGTTATCGTTAAAACTGAAAGGGTATGTCTTGCACCTCGATAAACCTTATGTTTTTTCAGTTGGCTGAGAAAATACTTGACAACATCAACTGCAAGCATGTCCACTCTGTCATCATCATTACCATATTTAGGAAAGTCACCCTCTGTTTTAAAATCAACGGCAATTCCTTCCTCATTTCTAATAGGAGTAACTTTTGCATATTTAATCGCCGAAAGGGAATCGGCAACAACGGAGAGTCCAGCCACACCAAATGCCATAAATCTTTCAATAAAAGTGTCGTGAAGTGCCATTTGTCCCGCTTCATAAGCATATTTGTCATGCATAAAATGAATAATATTCAAAGCATCAACATATGTTTTTGCTACTTTTGCAAGCACTTTGTAGTATTCATTTTTGACTTTTTCAAACTCCAAAATATTATCTTTACAAGGCTCAACTCCCTCAACAACAGTCACACCATTTTTTTCATCTTTGCCGCTATTTAATGAGTAAAGCAATGCTTTTGCCAAATTGCACCTTGCACCAAAAAATTGCATTTGTTTTCCCACCTTCATTGCAGAAACACAGCAGGCAATTGCATAGTCATGGCCGTAAACGGGACGCATTACATCGTCGCTTTCATACTGTATGGCATCGGTCAAAATTGAAATCTTTGCACAAAACTTCTTAAAATTCTCAGGCAAATTTACCGACCATAAAACTGTGAGATTAGGCTCAGGTGAAGGCTCAAGATTTATCAAAGTGTGAAGAAATCTGAATGAGTTTTTTGTCACAAAACTATGTTTTTTGTCTTTCATTCCGCCAATTGATTCGGTCACCCATGTAGGATCACCGCCAAAAATTTCATCATAATCGGGTGTTCGAAGATGGCGAACAAGTCTTAATTTAATCACAAACTGGTCGACAAGTTCTTGCGCCTCCTTCTCCGTCAACAATCCGCGTTGTAAATCCCGTTCTATATAAATATCCAAAAATGTAGAGGTTCTGCCAAGGCTCATGGCCGCCCCATTATTTTCTTTGACTGCGGCGAGATAGCCAAAATATGTCCACTGAAAACCCTCGACAGCGTTTGTCGCCGGCTGAGAAATGTCAAAGCCATAACTGTTTGCCATGATTTTCATTTTTTCCAATGCACGAATTTGCTCGCTAACTTCTTCCCGTCTTCTGATTGCCTCTTCGCCATCGATTTTTGTCATCTTTTTGCCAAACAAATCTTTCTTTTTCTCTTCTATAAGTCTATCAATGCCGTAAAGTGCAACCCGTCTATAATCTCCAATAATTCTTCCCCTTCCATAAGCATCAGGCAGACCGGTAATAAGTCCTGCACTTCTTGCCCGTCTTATTTCAGGTGTATATGCATCAAAAACACCGTCATTATGAGTTTTTCTCACCATACTTTTAAAAAAACCTTGAGTTTTTTCATCGAGTTTTTTGTTATATGCTTTCAAAGCATTATCAACCATTCTTATTCCACCGAATGGATTTACAATTCTTTTCAGAGGTTTATCAGTTTGCAGGCCGACAATCACTTCGTTTTCCTTATCAATATATCCCGCAGGAAAACTATCTATGCCCGAAAGGTGTTCTAGGTCGACATCTAAAAGATGAACTTTTCTTTCTTTTTTCAATAAGTTTTCACATTTTTTCCAAACTCTTGATGTTTTTTCGCTCTTTCCCACCAAAAAAGAATCGTCGCCTTTATATTCCTTATAGTTATTATCTATAAAATTTGAAACATCAATTTCCTCTTTCCATTTTTCTCCTTTAAAGCCTTCCCAACATTCCACCTTTATTTCCTCCTTAAATTAGTATATCACAACCCCTTAAATCTAAACAAACAAAACTCGCAATAATATTTCTCTTATGACAAATTTCTTTATTAAAATATGATAATTTAAATAAATTTTTTGTTTTTAA
>CANQBU010000046.1 GCA_947589615.1 uncultured Clostridia bacterium
ATAACAGGATAAGGGATTATCATATAAAAAACGGTGTTGTTATCTATGGTAAAAACACTGTCTTTATCGATGCTGATGTCGAAATTGATGGTGGCGTAATTATTTATCCTAACAATATTTTGCAGGGAGAAAGCATAATTTCTTCAGGAACAATTCTAGAGAGCGGAAATATAATAAAAAATAGCATCATTTCAAATAATTGCCGTCTTTGCGGAAGTTATATAGAGGACAGTAAGATTATGGATAATGTAAATCTTGATTATGGGAATAAAGTGATAAAAGAAGTCAGGTAGAGTTATGGTTATAATAGTTGGACTTGGAAATATTGGAACGCAATATGAAAATACATTTCACAATGTGGGATTCAAGGTTGCTGAAAAACTGGCACAAAAATTAAATATAAGTTTTTCAAAAGAAAAATATAAATCACTTCTTGCTGAAGGGAATTATAAGGGTAATAAGATTTTACTTTGCAAGCCCACAACTTTTATGAACAACAGCGGTGAAGCGGTTGCGTTGTTAAAGAAGAAATTTAACGATGCAAGGATTATAGTTGCAGTTGACGACATTGATTTGAATCAAGGCGTTATAAGATATAGAGAAAGAGGAAGTGCAGGGACTCACAATGGACTTCGCTCTATTGTTTCATACATTGGTGAAGATTTTGAAAGGGTAAGAGTTGGAATTGGAAGAGATAAATCCAAGGACCTTGCCGATTATGTTCTTTCGAAAATGGATAATGAAACTATGATGATCATAGATGAGGCCACAAATAAAGTGGTAGATTTAATATTGGAGAAAATTTGAGAAATTTAAAGACAATAATAGAAAATATCACAAATAACAATATCATTAGTGGATTAGGTGACGGCGAAAAAATTTTTATTGGAGGGAGTTTTGACCGCCTCATTTTTTTGTCGAGTGATTTTACTTCCGCGGGCAGAATAAAAAGAGGATTGGCATCTCTTGGGAAAAGGGCAGAGATTATTTCAAACACAAGGGAAAATAATGATGAGAGGGATAAAAATTTATTGCCTTTTGTGTCAAATTTAAGCAAATATTTGGCTGGGGAGTTAGATGCTTTAATTTTTTTGCCATGCTCTTCAATAATCAAATTTGAACTGTCAAAAATCACATCAATTTGCTTAAAAAAAGGTGAATCAGTAAAAATTGAAGATGTTATAAAAAGATTGGTTGAGATGGGCTATGAAAGAGTTTCTCTTGTTGATGGAGAAGGTCAATTTGCTTTGCGAGGTGATATTCTTGATATTTTTTCAACAACAAATCAACATCCCGTAAGAATAGAGTTTTTTGATGAACTTATCGAAAATATCTCAATTTTTGATGAAATTAACATGAAAAACATCGAAAAACTTGAAAAAATCGAGGTTTTTTGTGCATATTTGCCAATTGGGGAAGATTGTTGCTTTGATCTTGACGGAACTAAAATATTAGACGAACCGAAGAAAGTTGGCGATGAGATTAATTTGCTTATTCAAAGTTATAGTGCTTCATCAACATTTGACCCTAAAAATTATAAATCCTTCGATTACTTATATCAAAAAGCAGATTATATTTTTGATAACTTTAATATAAATAGCAGTTATATAAATGACACAATTTCTTCAAGAAGTTATTTGACTGATTTTGTTGCGCTCAAGCATGATATTGCCGATTTTAAAAATTTAAATCAAAGCATTATTTTATTTACTGGTGAAGAAAGATATAAAAAGATTCTCGAAAATTTTTTACTTGAAAATCAAATTCAATTTAAGGACTTTTCTTATGATATTTTGTTAGAAAAGAAAGATGTTTATGTTTCAAGTCAACAATTTCCATTCAGTGCATCATTTTTAAAAGAAGGTGTGGTTGTCATTGGTAGCGACAGCCTTTTTAAATCAAATCAAGTTACTTTTTCAAAAAGCAAGCATTCTACATTCTATTTGCCGCATCCAGGAGAATTTGTTGTTCATACTTTTCATGGTATCGGTAAATGCATAAAAATCGAAAGAATGAAAATTTCCGACATTGAAAAAGATTATTATGTTATTGAATATAAAAGTGGAGACCTGCTTTATCTTCCAAGCGAAGAGGCAAATACTATTTCGGCGTATGTGGGAGGTGAGAATCCAAAACTTTCTGCGTTGGGCGGCGGAGAATTTTCGCGATTAAAAGAAAGGGTAAAGGCAAGCATAAAGGAGATGGCAATTTCTCTGCTGGATATTTACAGAGAAAGGGCAAAAGTAAAAGGTTTTGCCTTTAAAAGAGATGAATATTTAGAGAAAAAATTCGCCGATGCTTTCGGATTTGAAGAAACTCAAGATCAAATGCGGGCTATCTTAGATATCGACAAGGACATGGAAAGCGACAAAGTTATGGAAAGACTTATTTGCGGTGATGTCGGTTTCGGGAAAACAGAAGTTGCTCTCCGTGCTGCATTTAAGGCGATATACAATGGCAAACAAGTTGCCTTTTTATGTCCAACGACCATTCTTTCAGAGCAACATTATTTAACGGCAAAAGGTAGGCTTGAACCTTTTGGCGTTAGGGTTGAAGTTATAAATAGGTTTAAATCCAACTTACAAATAAACGAAATTATAAGACGCCTTAAAGAAGGCGAAATCGATATGCTAATAGGAACTCACAAACTACTAAATGATAAGATAGTCTATAAAGATTTAGGGCTTCTTATATTGGATGAAGAGCAGCGATTTGGTGTGGAGCACAAAGAGAAATTGAAATCGGTCTTTAAAAATATTGATGTCATAACTCTTTCAGCGACACCAATTCCAAGAACATTAAATATGTCGTTGTCAGGCATTAGAGATATATCAATAATAGAAACGCCTCCTCTTGATAGGCTTCCGATACAAACTTATATAACTGAAGAAAACGATCAATTATTTAAAGATGTGATTTCGAGAGAACTTGCAAGAAAGGGGCAAGTATTTATTGTATATAACCGTGTGGAAAGCATAGATGATTTTGCTAATTATATTCGAAAACTTGTTCCAAATGCAAATGTTGGTGTCGCACATGGGCAAATGGCGGAGAAGAACTTAGAAAATGTAATTTCAAAGTTGTTTAATAATGAATTTAACGTGCTTGTATCCACAACTTTAATTGAAAATGGGATAAATTTGCCTTCAGCAAACACCATGATTATAATTGATGCTGACAGGCTTGGACTAAGCCAACTTTATCAGCTAAGAGGAAGAATAGGAAGAAGTGATCGATTGAGTTATGCCTATCTTACTTTTGACAAAGACAAAATTATAAACGAAGATGCCTACAAAAGACTTGAGGCGATTAAAGAGTTCAGTAGTTTAGGCAGTGGTTTTAAAATTGCAATGAGAGACCTTGAATTGCGAGGAGCGGGAAACATTTTTGGGAAAGAGCAGCATGGGCACATCGCAAAAGTAGGTTATGATATGTATGTAAAAATGCTTGATGAAGAAGTAAAGAACATCAAGGGCGAACATATAAACATAATGAGCGATGTAAAATTGGAAGTAAGTCTTTCTGCCTTCATAGGTGAAGATTATATAAACGACGATGAGCAAAGAATAATATATTACACGCGAATAGGTGAAATAAACACGAGGGAAGACTTGGAGTCGATTTTGACAAGTCTTAATGATGCTTATGGCGATGTTCCACAGGAAATAAAAAATTTGTGCCTTCTTGCATATTTAAGAAATTTAGCAGGCAGGTTTCTTGTAAAGAAAATAGTTATAAATAAGAATGATTGTCTTGTTTATTTGGAAAGGAGCGAAAATCTTATTGATGAAAGGCTCGCAAAACTTCTTGATGAATACAATGGCATTATGTCTTTTGATAATAATATAAAAGTAAAATTCAATTTTGCACTTAGTGTATATGGGAAACTCAATAAAATTATAGATTTTTTTGAAAGAGGTGCAAAAAATATTTAATTTTGCTTGTATTTTTGCATTAATATATGTTAATATATAATGGTAGTATATGGAGATAAAATGAAAAGAAAGTTTACTGGAATTCTAATGGGAATATTAATTGTATGTATGTCACTATTTGCGGGCTGCTCTCTTGTAGAGACAAACAGTTCGAAACTTTATAATGCGGTTGTGGAGGAAATAAGAAACAGCGAAGGAAAAGTTGTTGCACAGATAACAAATCGCGAACTCCTTTCAAGCTATTCAAGTTATGGGAATTATTACCTTCAATACGGATACAGTGAAGAAGAAGCTTTAAATATGACTTTAACACAACTTGAAAACAAAAAGATTACACTCTTAGAGGCAGAGAAAAAATACGATGTTAATAAGGAAGGAAAGAATTTATCATCACTTCATAAAACCTATCTTTTTGAGCAGACCGAATCATCACTTTATGAAAATTTAAAATCTTTTTATGATGAAATTGTGGGAAATGAGAATGAAGATGAATCTAGTGATGAAAAGATAACTTTTAATGGTTATACTCGTAAGGCAGAACTTGAACGGGACAAAAATGGAAATATAGTAATTGTAAGCGCAGACGAGTATAAAGAATTTTTATCGGATTATAGACCTTCATATACCGATAAAGACTATAATAAAGACAAAAATCAAATATATGTAGGCTTACTTAATTATGTAAGATATAATGAAAATTATACAAAAGCTTTTGAAAGATATTTGAAACAATTGAAAACTGCTGAATTTGGACAAAATTTTTCAACAGATACAAAATCAATATTCATGAGAGAGCTTGACAGGCTTTATCAAATAAATTATGAAAACTATTTGCTTCAAAGATATTCTGCAGACAATCAAAATCGCGACAGAGTTTCTTATGTTACTCCTCAAAATGTTTTAAATGCTTATGCAAGTAAAGTGCGTGCAAGTTATACCAAATATCAATTAGAGCAAAATAGCAGTTATGATAATGATGTTCAAGAATCATTAAATGATATGTATTATTTTAAGCAGGGAGACGGCGTAACAAAATTCTTTACCGTAGCAAATGTTTTATTTAAATTTAATGATGAGCAGACAGCACAGTATACAAAATTAGAAGAAAAATATAATGCAAAAGATGGAACTTATTCTTATGATGACTATCAAGCAGATCTTGACAATTTATATAAACAAATAGATCCAAAAGTGCGAGTATTAAATGAGACAACTGGTGAATATGAAGAACAAAAAAATGACAGGAACGACAAAAATAATTATAAATCAGTAGATGATATTATTGCTTTAATTGAAGCAAAACTGGCAAGTGCAAAAAATTCTACATTAAATGATCTTGGCGATACAATAAATGATTTCATTTATGAGTATGGCGAAGATACAGGTATGTTTAATGCCGAATCAAATTATGTTATTGGTATCGATAATGAAGGTAATGCTGTTTCAAGTTTTGTAGAAGAATTCAACGAAGCAGGTATTGAACTTTATGATGAAGGTAGAGGGGAAATAGGAGATTGCATTGTTACAAAAACAAATTATGGTATTCACTTAATTATTTACACAGGAAAATGCGAAAATTTATTTGGTAATGGAATAGACTCTTCCTTCAGTCTTACAGGTGATGAAGCAATACAAAAATTGTATAACACAAGAGTTAACTTACTTGTTGACAAAACTTACTTTGATGTGATTTATGATGAACTTTATGCAGATAACTATTCTTATTATGAAGGGGCAAATATTAATTTCTTGAGAGAAAATTATGAATTTCGCGTTTACAGAGGAAGAATAGCGGACAGTATTAAATAAAACTTGACAAAAGTCATCTATCTTTGATAATATTTAACCATGACAAAATCACCAAAAAAAACTAAAAAAGAGGTTGTAGTTCAATCAAATATAGATGATTTAGTTCCACTTGAGAATGTGGAAAATATTTCTGTTGAAGAAAACGATGTGAATAATTTTGATGAGACTCATAAAGAAGAGTTAAAAGAATTGCAGGAAGAGACTATAACTCTGCAAAAGAAGAAACTCGATGAAATTGAGCAATCTGTTTCCAAGAGGAACAGTAAAAAAAGCAAAATTATAAGCATCGTTTTATTTATTGTAAATATATGTGTAGTTATAGGTATATTAATTTACCAACTTTTAAAGGAGGATTGGGTTCCATTAAAAAATCCCAAATTAGGAGTTGGCTCCTTTTTTATGATTGTTCTTTTGCTAGGACTTGTAATCAGCTGTGACACATTGATTGTTGCTTATCTTTTAAAACAATCAACTGGTAAAAGCAGGTGGGGATTGGCTTACAAGGTGGCGGAAATAGGCAGATATTATGATAGTGTTACGCCGATGGCAACCGGTGGACAACCATTTCAAATAAATTATCTTAAAACACATGGTATGCCTATTCATACATCTTTGTCTATTCCTCTTGCAAAATATGTTTTCGGTCAAATTTCTTGGGTTTTAATTAGTTTTATAAGTCTTATTATATCTTGGACAGATTCAAGTTATGGAACACTTGTGTCGGTCACAAGTTTATTGGGTTTTATATTTGCGTCGCTAATTTTGGCAGCCACTGTATTTTTGTCGGTTTGCAAAACAATAGGTAAAAAACTTGTTGTAAGAATTTTAAAAATTTTATATAAAATGAAAATTATAAAGGATTACGACAAGCAATATGAGCGTATTATCAAATATATAAGCGATTTTCAAGACATAATGAAACAATATGCACGTTCGCCAAAAGATTTTATTGTGATGACTTTTTTAAGCCTTGCAAAATTATTTTTAAATTATTCTCTGCCATTCTTTATAGTAAGGTTCTTTTCTCCGTCACTAGACGGGAAAATGTATATTAAATTGTTTGTAATGACATGTCTTGTTGACTTAAGCTCCTCATTTTTCCCTTTGCCTGGCGGAACGGGATTGAATGAAATTTCATTTACGGCATCTTTCGGCAGTGTGCTTGCGAATCAATCGGCACTCCTTGTTTGGGTTCTGATTTTTTGGAGACTTTGTTCTTATTATATTTACCTTTTGCAGGGCGTTTCAATTTTGTCTTATGATATGGCTTATGGAAATAAAAAATATAAATGGCAAGTTAAACGAGAAAATTTGGTGCAAGAAAGCGAGGTATTTAAACAAGAACAAATAAATAGGTTTAGAATAGAACGTGCAAAAAGAAAAAACAAGACAAAGAAAGAATAAAATTAAAAGTTTATAGCAAAATATTTTTATGAAAATAAATAAAGATAACTTCGGTTGGATATTTACATCGGCGTTGCTTGCATTTTTGCTTGCGATGTCTATTTATTTGGGAATAACAGGTTTTTATTTTAAAACTCAATCGGCATATACTACAGATTTAGTTTTGGGTAAAAATATACAAGTTGATGTTTCAAAAAACATGTCAAACGCCGTATCATTTAATCTGGATGGTTCATATTTGTCTGGTGATAGATTGCCTCAAATTATTTCAGTTAAAAATACAGAGGAAGAAGAGGGCGTTTACTTAAGAGCAAAAATTTTTATTTATACAAGTGAAAATAAAACTTTGGGTATGGGACTTGTTGAAACGGTAAACTGGACATATAATCAAAATGATGGCTATTATTACTTCAATGAAGTCTTGGCAAAGCAAGATAAAGCCTCTCTTTGCTCTCATATTTTTATTGATGAAGAGACGTCGCTGCAATCCAATGTTAAATATATTGTGACAATTGTAGTTGAATCACTTGGTGGGGGTGTTGATATTCAGGAAATTTGGCCTTTAAATAGCATTAAAATTGATTGACAAAAATATTTTAAAATATTAAAATAAAGTAAAGGAGTAAAAAATGGCAGACGAAAGAAATATTCCACATAGACCTATAGCGCCTCAAAATCAACGTCCGGTCATGCCAAGACCTCCGCTATTTGAAGAGGAAAGAAGGGAAGATGAAGGTAAAAAAGCTAAAAAGCAGAGAGAACCTCTAAGCAATCAGTCAAAGGGTATTTTGTATGGACTTTTGGGAGGATTTTGTTTGTTGGGTGGAGTCGCTCTGCTAATAACCATGATAATACTTTAAATGCTTATTTTCGACATATTTTTTAATATATAACATAATTTTTTTGGCAATCAACTAAATATGAAAAGGTTGATTGCTTTTATTTTTATTGTTATACTGTCTTTTTTGGTATTGTTGACTTCTAAAAACAACAAAATTTTTGATTACGACTATGAAAAAGTTATTATTGTAACTAAAAATGAAAATTTGTTAAAGGATTGTGAAAAGATAGTTAATGGAGATAATTTTTATTTTATTGTAGAAAAAGAGAAAAAGGATAGGGTTGAAAATTTGTATTTTTCAAATACTTTAGGGGTGGTTTTTTATTACAACAAAAATTTAACTTTCAATAGTTTTAATAAGCGTTTTAATTATAGCCTTTTTGGAGGAAAAAGTATCGAGGATAGGGAAGTGTTTTATGGCTATGATAAAAATTATAGTGATTATAGAATTTTAGAAAATAAAAAAGTGAATGTTCAACTTGTAAGGACTGAGAATGAGTGGATACTTGGCTATCCATTAATTATAACGGGATTTTAAAATAAATGTATAAAAAAAACAAATCTGGAAATAAACTTCTAGGAGGTAAATATGGAAGTAGAAGAGAAAAACAGATTTGTTGAATTTGTAAAGAAGTATGGCATGTTTGTTGTGGTTGGAATTATTATTTTTGCTGTTGCATTAACTTTCACTTTAATAGCGGCCTTACATAAGGCAGTTCCGGCAAATACAACAAGGTTAAACTTTAAATCGCCAATGAATAATGCGACAATTATCAAGGATTTTTCTAATACAGAACTTCAAAAAAATGATACATTAAATCAATGGGAAGCACATCTTTTCGTAGATTTTGTTTCAGATGATGCAAGTGTAAATTCAGTTCTTGATGGCGTTGTTCTTAAAATCGATGAGCCTTATTTAGAAGGCAAAACTATTACAATTCAGCATTCAAATGGTTTTGTTTCCGTATATTCTTCATTAGCCGAAGATGTTTTGGTTAGCGAAGGGGATATGGTATCAGCAGGACAAAAGATTGCCGAAATCGACGACTCTGCCGCTGGCGAACTTTCAATGGGGGCTCATTTACACTTTGCACTAAAACTTAATGACAATTTTGTAGACCCTAACGATTATTTAGACTTGCAGGTTAAATAAAAGAGTAAAAAACACGTTAAAAATTCGTGTTTTTTATTTACATATTTTTAAATATATGCTATAATTAGCCATGTGGAGGTTAAAATGAACACATTAGAGAAAGTAAAACAGTTAGTTGCTGAACAATTATGTATATCAGCAGACGACATTAAAGACGATGCTAACATTATAGAAGACTTGGGGGCAGATTCTTTGGATGTTGTAGAATTACTAATGAGTTTTGAAGACGAATTTAATGTTTCCATTCCTGATGAGAAACTAGAAGAATTAAAGACCATAAAGCAAATCGTTACA
>CANQBU010000047.1 GCA_947589615.1 uncultured Clostridia bacterium
TTTATCATCAACAATATCATTCTTCAATAATGCCCCATTTTTTAACGATAAGGTATGAACTGTAATATTGTGTGGACACAATTCCAATAAAGTTTTTATGGTCCGTTTAAAAATTCCAAGTTTTTCACCCGGCAAACCAGCTATTATATCCATATTTACTGCAAAATCGCGTTCTAGTGCTTGAGAATATGCATTTAAAACTTGTATGTTTTTTTGTTTTCTTCCTATTCTTTTTAATGTTGCCTCGCAAAAAGTTTGTGGATTTATGGAAATGCGTGTAACACCATGCTTTTTTAATATATCTAGTTTTTCTTCGGTTATTGTATCAGGGCGACCACATTCAACTGTAAACTCATTAACCGGAAATCGAAGTGCTTCTAAAAGTCGGTCGAGTTGATCGGCGGATAAAACCGAAGGAGTTCCTCCACCAATATATATATTCCTAACTATGTAAGATTTTTTCTTTATTATTTCTTTTACACAATCAATTTCTCTAATTAAGCAATCCAAATATATTTCAACTTTATCCTTAACTCTTGAAATTTCGTTTGAAATAAAAGAACAATACCTGCATCTTGTCGGACAAATTGGGATATTAACATAGATATCAACAAGATTGTCATTTCTAATTATTCCCTTTTGATTTTTCAATATTTTCCCAACAAGTCTTGCTTTTTCGCTATCTACAAAATAATCTCTAGTTATAATTTCTGGAACTGTATGCTCCTTTGCCTCACCATAAGCAACAAGGTCCCTTGCAAACTTAGTTGGTCGAACCCCTGTTAAAGAACCCCAAGGCAATTTAATATTATATTCGCCGGAGATAATTTCATATAAGTAATTTTTTACTTTTCGCTTTCTTAAAGATTTCTTTCTTAATTCATTTAAACTTTTATCTATAATGAATTCATAACTGAAATCCTTGTTCACAGACGAAGTTTCAAGCCTAAAATTTTCTACATATAGTTCCCCATTTGAGATTTCTTCATGAATGATTAAATCTTGATTATCGAGGGCAAACAATTTTACAAGATCTTGTAATTCTATAAGATAATCATCTATATTAGACTGAATTGTCATCTCTCACTCCTATAAACATTTGTGACATTTTTCATGTTTCTAATTGCATTAATAGCACTCTCTAGTTCTGCCTTATTTTTAACATCAACTACAAGTGTGCATAGAAAATTATCGCCTGTATCTTTGGCATCAAATCCTCTTATATTAATTTTTAAGCCTGTTATCAAATTTGTAAGCCTTCCTATATTATTGTCTGATTTGACTGCAACAACCTTTATGTTTGCAGTAAATGACGCATTTTCTTTAAGTTGCCACTGTGCATCAATCAGCCTCTCTTTTTCAAGATAAGCCAAATTTGGACAATTTGTTCTATGAATTGTAACTCCCCGTCCTCGGCTTATGTAACCAATAATATCATCACCTTCTATCGGCGAGCAACATCTTGCAAAGCGAACCATCATTCCACTGTCACCATCTACAAGAACTCCCTCTTTATTCCTTTTCAAATGAACTACATTGTCAAGTTTTGGCAACTGTTTATTTTCATTATTATAAAACGTTATAAAACGAGATAAAACTTGTGCCGCAGTTAACGAACCCGAACCAATTGAAGCAAAAAGCTCTTCAAGAGATTCTAGGTTGTATTTTTTAAAGATTTGTTCAAGAATTTCAGTTGTAAAAAGTTGAGCCGAACTAAAGCCTCTATCTATCATTGCTTGAGTAAACATTGATTTGCCTAATTTTACGTTTTCATCTTTTAATTCATTTTTAAAAAACGCTTTAATTTTACTTCTGGCACTTGCTGTCTTAACAAACTTTAGCCAATCTCTGGAAGGACCTTTGGAATGAGGATTTGTAATTATCTCAACAATATCACCATTGTGCAACGTTGTTGTGAATGGCTTTAATTGCCCATTAATTTTTGCCCCTACACATCTATTACCAATATCAGAATGTATTGCATAAGCAAAATCAATTATAGTTGACCCCGCTGGGAATTCGAGAACTTTTCCCATCGGCGTCTGGACAAGTAATAATCCTTCATATAAATCGCTTTTTAATGTCTCAATAAAGTCCTCATTTGACATGTTTTTAGCGTTATCAATAGTTTGTCTAAACCATGTCATTTTTTGATCAAAAGCATCTTGTTTTGATTTTTTCTCTTTATAAAGCCAATGAGAATACACACCATATTCGGCTTCTCGATTCATTTCAACTGTTCTAATTTGCACTTCAAGCGGATGTTGATTTTCGACAATGATTGTGGTATGTAAAGATTGATAGCCATTTGGTTTTGGATTTGCTATATAATCCTTTACTCGACCTATCATCGGTTTATAAATTCCATGTATACGCCCTAGCACGGCATAACACTCTTCTATACTATTTACTATCACCCTCATAGCCAAAATGTCATAAATTTGATCTAAAGTCAAATTTTTATTGTGTAATTTGTTAAAAATCGATGAAATATGCTTAATTCTACTTAAAATTTCGCCTTTTATGTTCATTTCATCTAAAATTTTTTGAATTTTCGATTTTGTTAATTCAAGTTGTTTGCTATTTTCTTCTTGTTCACTTTCTATTGTTCTTTTCAATCTTGTATATTCTTCAGGATGTTCGAGTCTTATTACATTGTCATATAAATTTTGTTTTAGTTTATCAAGTCCTAAACGCTCAGACAACGGAACATGAATATCTTTTACTTGTTTGACAAAAAGTTTCTGTTCTTCTGTTAAAGGATTATTGAGAATAGAAATATCATAATAAATTCCAAAAAGTTTAATAATTACAATACGCAAGTCTCGGCTCATAACAATAAACATTCTTTTTATATCTTCAATTTCCTCACTCTTAGTCAATCGATTTATATCCTTTATCGTTTTAAAATCCATAAACATTTCTTGCTCTTCGGGAGACAATTTCTTCGATAGTTCTTCTCCCTCATTATTTTTAACTTTATAATATTGATAAACCAAAAAAGCAAGACAAGAACTTTTGTCTAATTTCATATCAATAATTAAACTAACAATTTTGCCAATTCTAGAATAATTTAACTCGCAAGATAATATTTCATCAAGTATGCTTTTTTCTTCTTCGCTAAAAATAAAAGATTGTAAAATCTTATTTTTTAGACTGAGGCTCATTTCTTTCATTATTGACCTCCCCATGTAAAGATTCTTTTAACTTTAAAATTTCATTATATATTTTAGATTGAGACAATTCACTCTTTTTTTCTTTATTAATTTTAAATCTTAAAATATCATTTTCTGTAAGTTTTATAAAGCCTAATTCATTAAAAACAAGCAAAGCAGCATAAAATGTAAAAAATGAGATATTTTCAAAATTGCATTTATCGTAAAGTTCAAAAATATTTCTTGTATTCTTTTCATTGTATTTGCACAATGTTTTAAAAATACAACCAAATACATCTCTTGACAAATCAACACCACTAAATTTTCTTGCATCGGCAGTCTTTTCTATTGGAACATAAATTTCTGCATTGGTAATTTGATTAAAACTGGTGATAAAAACACAATTTTTGAAAAATTTTTAGCCCATTCTATTCCTTTTGGTGAAAGTAATAATGAATTATACCCTAAAACATTAGAATCATAGATTCCAAAATAATATAAACCTTTTGTATCATATTGTTGACAAAAATTAACATATTCGAAACAAGAATAGGTCACAAAACAAGTCCCGAAAACCGTATTTGATGTTCCTCCGACAAAATTAGCCAACTCACTCTGAGGATAATACATAAATTTAGCGCCACCATTATCTTTTGTTACAAACTGGTCCAATTCAATTGCGTTTAATTTTTTATATGCATCTTCCACTATATAACTGCCACCATCAAACTGAACTATCGTTCCATTTGTTGACGAGGAATCCAACTCAAAAATGAAAGATTTTTGCCTCGAAAAATCAATTTTTATTAAATTTTCAATATAATTAAAATAAATTAACTTTAATTTCCCTATTTGAAAGTAGGCATGCTGAGGCGTTCTCTTCAATGGTTTTATCTCCAAATCTTGAGTTGTAATTTTAAATTTTGGTCTAGGATTGCCACATCCAACTGGTTCCAATAATGTTAATTCTTTTAAAAATTTTTCACTTAAATCTTCTTCTTTAACTTCTTGATCATAATATTCTATTGGCATAAAAACTGAATCATTAATTTTACTTGATGCAAATGCGTTAATTTTTTGCGAAAACAAGTTATAATTTTCCAATTTTAACGAAAGCCCTGCAGCCATTGAATGTCCGCCAAATGTTACAAGAATATCTTTCAAAGATGAAAGGAGCTCATGAATATTGATATCGTTAATACTTCTTCCAGAGCCACTTAACATATCCCCCTCTTTTACAAATAAAAAAGTAGGCTTATGATATTTTTCAACCAGTCTTGAGCAAACAATTCCCAATACACCCTTATCCCACTTAGCAGAAGCCAATGTTATAACTCTCTGATTTTTTAAATCAACTCGCCTTAGTGCTTTTTCACAATCTTCGTAAATTTTATTACAAAGATCTTGTCTTTTTAAATTATGCTTCTTGATTTTACTCAAGTAAGTTTTAATTGTTACAGGATTACTCTCCATATAGATTTTTAAAGAATCTGATGCATCACCCATTCTGCCTGATGCGTTGAGTTTTGGACCAACTTTGAATGAAATATTGGTAGAACTTGGGTTTTTAATATTTATACCATATTCTTTAAACATCATTTTGAGTCCAATAGGCAGATATTTTTCACAAAGACTCAATCCTTTTGCAACTATTGTTCTGTTTTCATCTTTTAATGGAACTATATCGACAATAGTAGCAATACTTGCTATAGGAAGATATTGCTCAGCCTCTGTTCTTCCAAGCAATGCTTCGGCAAATTTATATGCCACCCCTGTTCCACACAACTCTTTAAAAGGATATTCTTGATTATCCAATTTTGCATTTACAACTATAGTATCGGGAATTACATCTGGTATCTCGTGATGGTCTGTTACTATAACCTCTATGCCCAAACTTTTTGCATATTCAACTTCATTTGCACAAGAAATGCCACAGTCTACTGTGATAATCAAATTTGGACTATATAAATCGTTGACTTTATCTATAACTGCATTTGTCAACCCATATCCATCAATATATCTATTCGGTAAATAATAGTCAGCTACTATTCCGAATTGCGCCAAAGTTTTAAGCATTATTGCTGTAGCACTAACGCCATCAACATCATAATCACCAAAGATTAAGACCTTATCTTTAAGTTCTTTCGCAAGTTTTACTCTATCAACAAGCTGCTTCATTCCATTTAATTTATATGGATCATGCAATCTCTTAGGGTTTAAATATTCTTCAAATTCCTCTTCGCTGTTTATTCCTCTCGACAAAATAAGATCGCAAATTCTTGAAGATAGATTAAACTTTTCTGAAAATTCTTTGGCTTTATCGGCGTCTTTATTAAAAAATTCTTTTAAAATCATTGCCTTTTGCCTTCTTATGTTTTTATTATATTAAATTAAAAAACATTAAGCAAGTAATTTTCAATAAAAAATAAAAAAAGACATTATAAATTAATATTTAAAAAATAATGTCGTTTTTTGTTGATTTTAATAATTACAAAATATTGTGTGTTGTATAAAATACAAACTACAAAAATCCAAATTTTTATTGATGAGTGTTATATACAAGCCTTCTACAATGTTCGCACGTTATAATACCATCTTTGATTAAATTTGTTAAAGTTGCAAGCGGCAGCTCTGTATTACACCCACCGCAAAACTTTCCTTTTAATGGAACTAAAACTGGAAAGACTTTTTCGTTTCTCTTTTTTTGATATGCTTCCATGATGTCCGAATCAACCGACATTGCCAGTTGTGAAAGACGTTTATTTATTTCTGATTTTTCTTTTTCAATGTTTTTTACTTCTGTTTCATAGGCATCTTTTCTTTTTGAATATTCATCTTTAGCACTATTAAATGTTTTAATTGTTTTATTAAAATCCGCTAAAACCGCATTCATACTTTCAGCAAGCGTTGTTAGATTTTTCTCTAATATATTTAAATTCTGATTTAATTTATCTTTTAGGTTATTTAATTTTTCAGCATCATTTTTATTCATTTTCTCAATATCCATTGACAAAAATTCGTTTAATTTATCTTCTTGTATCTTGCACTGTTTCTTTACTTTGTCAATTTCGCCTAACAAATCTTTTGCCCTCTCTTCCAGCTTTACCGATCTTGCTTGAGCAACTTTCATACTTTCATGAAGTTGCTCAGCCATTTTTTTATTCGCGTTTTCACTGATTTGTTTTTCAATTTTAAACAACTCTCTATCTAAATTTTGATATTCCAATATTTTTTCTACCTTCATATTCTCTCCTTTACATAAAATCCACAAGTTTTTTGCTTCTATTAGGATTCTTCAATTTTCTCAAAGCTTTTGCTTCAATCTGTCTTATTCTCTCTCTTGTAACACTAAATTCTTTTCCAACCTCTTCAAGAGTTTTGCTTTTCCCATCTATTAAGCCATATCTTTCTCTTATAACTTGTTGCTCTCTTGGAGTTAGCGTATCAATAACGGATAATAATTGTTCGTGCAAAAGTTTTTGGGTCGCAATTTCCATTGGGCTTTTTGCAGATTCATCTTCGATAAAGTCGCTCATCTTGCTATCTTCCTCTTCTCCAATTGGTGTTTCAAGAGAAATAGGGTCAAGTGCACTCTTCTTTATTTCAACTACTTTCGCTTCGCTTATTCCCATAGATTCAGCTATTTCTTCCAAAGTTGGCTCGCGAGACAATTCTTGAGTTAACTGACGAACAGTCCTTGAGTATCTATTTATTGTTTCCACCATATGAACTGGAAGCCTTATTGTCCTTGACTGATCAGCAATCGCCCTGGTTATGGCTTGCTTAATCCACCAAGTAGCATAGGTCGAAAATCTAAAACCTTTTGTATAATCAAATTTTTCTACCGCTCTTAAAAGCCCCATATTTCCTTCCTGTATTAAATCAAGAAAAGACAGTGCATTGGTGCTTGCCCATCTTTTGGCAATTGAAACTACCAATCTTAAATTGGCTTGGCATAATCTCGCTTTTGCTTCAGGATCTCCATCTAAAATTCTTTTTGCAAGGTCTACCTCCTCATCCGCTGTAAGCAAAGGAACTTTTCCGATATCTTTCAAATACATTTTTACTGGGTCATCGACCGACATAAACCCGTCAAAATTGAAATCTTCTGTATCAAAATCATTTTCTTCTGTTGCTTTTAAAATTTTTATTGAGTGGCTTTCCATACTTTTAATAAATTTTTGTATCTCTTGAGCTGAAAGGTCATACTTTAAAAGTTTAAAATAAACTTCTTCTTCATTTATTGAGCCTTTCTTTGCGGCAATATCAAATATCTTTTTCATCTCTAAATCAACTTTATTAATTTCTGACATAAAATTCCTCCAAATTTTTCTCTCGAATAGCCTTATTTAAGGCATTTAATTCTTTAACAATGTTTGTTCTTTCTTCCTTATCCTGACATTCTTTGAATTCCTCTGTTAATTTAGTTTGCTTTTTTATCAGTTCCTGACTTGCAACAAGCCATAAGCACTCATCAAAATATTGCTTGTCGTTATCTTTATACTGATTAAAATCCATTCCCAAACATTCTTTTAAAATTGGATAATTATCCACTTCAAAATAGTCATAATAAGAAGAAATCGGTGTATCTTTCTTTGCTAATTCAATAATATTTTTATACTTAGGTAAAAGTTTTGTATAATCAATAAATTTATTTACAAAATTCTTGTGGAAAATCAAAGAACTCAAAATAAATCTTATAGCCCTAATATTCCCATTTTCACGGGCAGTTAAAACATTTGTATCGATATTTTCGACAATTTTTGGTTTCCGATTTTTTAAATTTGCCAAATCTCGCCTTAAAATATCAATTGGAATAGATGCTATATCTTTTATTTTTTCCAGATAAGCTTCCTCTGCACTATTTGATTCCAATTTTGCTATTATACTCAAAGCATTTTTTACATACTTGCCCTTTTCGTTTGGTTTTGATAAATCGAATTTCTTCAATTCTAATGACAATAAATAATCAATAACAGGCATAGCATTATTTATTAAATTTTCTAAATATTGCACACCTTTTTCTTTAATTATTTCGTCTGGGTCATGCTTGTCCGGCAAAGCGACTATTAAGGTATCAACTCCCTCATCTTTCAAAATATCAATACTTCTAATTGTTGCCTTCGTTCCAGCTTCATCTCCGTCAAAACAAAGAACAACATTTGATGAAAGTTTTTTTATTTCTTTTGCATTTTCTTTTGTTAACGCTGTTCCCATACATGCAACAGTATTTTTAAACCCCGCTCTATGCATTGCTATTACATCAATCTGCCCCTCAACAATGATGATCGATTTTAATCCCTCTTTTTGTTTTAAGGCTTTGACCAAATTAATTCCAAAAACCACTTTTCCCTTTTGAAATAAAAGTGTTTCGGCCGTGTTTTTATATTTTGCATAATCGGTTTTTTCAAGCACACGTGCACTAAACCCCACACATTCACCAAACGAATTAAAAATCGGAAAGACAAGACGCTCCGCCATCACATCATAGTAGTGATTATTCTTAACTTGAGCTACTCCAGCATCTATCATTTCACTATATGTATACCCCTGCCTTCTCAGTGCATTAATCAATTCATCCCAATTCAATGAATATCCCATTTTAAAATCTTCAAGCTCATGCCGAGTAAACCCTCGTTGCTTTACATAATCTTGTGCAGGCTTTGCCTGTGGCAAATAGAGGTTTTTCATATAATGCTTATAAGTATAATTTAAAAGTGACAATAGTCGTTCTCTTTTTTGCTTCTTTTCAACAGCATCACGCTCTCCATGGAATTCAGGTATTTCCATATTTGCTTGTTTTGCCAATATTTCCACAGCCTGCGTAAAATCGCAAGACTCATATTTTTGAACAAAGGAAATAACATCACCACTTTCTTTACATCCGAAACAATAAAAAAAACCATCATCTTCGCTCACAGTAAATGACGGGGTTTTTTCATTGTGAAAAGGACAACACGCCCAATATTTACTGCCTTTTTTTTCAAGATGAATATATTTCCCGATAACTGATACTATATTATTTCTTTGTTTTAATTCAGACAACCAATCTGATGGATATCCCTTATTTAGCACTCCAAAATTATCCTTTTACTTTATTTATACTACATAAATCCTTAAATTCCTTTTTTTATTTTAAAAAATTTTTATATTTATTTAATAACTTCTCTTTTATTACAAAATATGTAAAATAATCAAGTAAACACTTTATCTTGTAAAATAAATACAT
>CANQBU010000048.1 GCA_947589615.1 uncultured Clostridia bacterium
TGCAGAGGCAGAAGGGGAATATAAAAAATTGCTTGAAACAAATCTAAAAATAATTGCAAAAATGGCTGGAGGAACGGAATGTTTCTTAGTGGATTGTGAACCTAAGGAAAAATGCGTAAAAGTTATCAGTGATGATATTAAGGTTTATATTCCAATGGGCGAAATTGTGGATATGGAAAAAGAGAGAAAAAGATTAATCCAAGAAATAGAAGATATTAAATTTGAAATTAGCAGGTCTGAAAAAATGCTCTCTAATTCTGGATTCGTTGAAAAAGCCCCAAAAGAACTTGTTGAGAAAGAAAGAGAGAAGTTAAATAATAATAAAATAATTTTAAATAAGCTTTCCACTGAATTTAAGAATATATAATTACATACAATAATATGTATTTCGTATTTCAGACATAATACAATATACCTATGAGGAATGTTATGAAGAAGAATTGGATTAAATTTAAGGAATTTTCTAAAAGAGATAAGGTTTTCAGAATAATTATAATGATAATGACTGCAGTTTTACTTATTTCTACCTTTGTGTATTTGATTAACTATGTAGTAAGCGGAAATACGCAGCGGCGTTGGTTCCCTTGTGCGGGCTGTATGATAGTTTATATATTGCCATATATTTATGAGTTGATATTTAGAAGAAGAATATCTAACATGATTTTGTTTTTATATACGTTTTATTCTTTCTTGGCAGGATTATTGGGCTGCGTTGTAGGACTTTATGGAAAGATTGTATGGTATGATATATTTATACATACATTGGCAGGTTACACATTTGCAACACTTGGCCTACTTATTGTTTCACGAATATTTGATTATAAAAAATTAAATCCTTGGTTTATTGCATTTTTTGCCTTATTGGTAACATTGTGTGCTGAATATATATGGACTAAATTCCCAAGGAGCAACTGTTCCGGGTTATAAGGCTCCTTTGGTTACAGATACAATGGAAGATATGCTATGTAATTTTTCAGGTGGCATTTTATTCTGTATTCAATTTTTAATAGGGAGACTAACGAAATTTTCTTTTGGAATTAAATTTTATGAGCATGAACTTTGCTATAAACGCTTTATAAAAGGTGATTTCCCTAAGCAAAGCGAAGAAGATGCAAATAAAAAACAAGAGGGAATTGATGAGGAAGAAAAATCAATTGAAGAAAACTCAAAGATAAACAATGACTTATAATTCGTTATTTACTGCAAGAATTACTTACTTCTTTCGCTGATATAATTTATATTAAGCAAGCAAGAATTAGGGAAATTTAAAAAAGACAATATCATTGAAAAAATCAAATTGATATTGTCTTTTTTAAATTTTAAGTTAATTTTACTCTCGCCTGAGTGATTCTACAGGGTCTAGTTTCGCAGCCTTACTTGAAGGATAAAGTCCTGCCAAAACGCTAATTACTATGCTTAGGGCGAGTGCTTCAAAGAAGTAATACCACATCATTCTAATTGGGGCAAAACCTAATATTGAATTAAATATTAAAGTTAAGATGCCTCCTATAATTAACGTAAATATAATTCCTGCTATACCTGATAATATGCCAACCAAGAAACTTTCTGTGCTGAATATAAGTTTTATATCCTTTTTTCTCGCTCCGATACTCTTTAAAACACCTATTTCTTTTGTTCTTTCAGATACACTCATATAGAGGACGACTAAAATCATAATCATAGCAACAATTAGGGAAATTCCTGCAATAACTGTAAGTGCGATTGAGAAAGTGTTAAGCATTTCGGAAAACATTTCAACAAGTTGCTCTTCCACAGAGCCAGACAAATCTTTTCTGTTTTCCTTAACATAATCCTCAATCATAGTTTTTATTTTTTCATTGCCAGTTTCTATAAACAGGAGAGTTGGGACTAAACCAGAAGCCTCTTCTCCTTTATCCTCTTGTGCGGCTTTTATGCTGGCATCTAAGAAATCATAATCTATATACATTATCATTGAGTTGGAAAAGACCGAAACGTCAATAATTGCTGATACTTTTACAGGCATACGAAGGTGATATGTATCAAAAGTTATATTTAAAAAGACTTCTTTTCCAACACATTCTTCAAGATCTTCAATTTCAAAGAATTCTGCTGCAGCAGGGGAAAGCATGATTTCATTTTCTTTACTGATATGACCGTTATCTGTTAATAACTTATTTTCGGTATAATATGGAGGTGTAGTATATAAATATAATAATTTTGTAGATATTTCTTTAATTTCTCCATTTTCATCTGGTTCGGCAGGAATGTAAGAAATTGACCCCATCGTAAATGCTGGAACGCTAAATCCATAAGATAAGTTTTTATTTTCATTTTCTTGATCATAAATAATTTGAAAATCTGTTTTGTCTTTTATATGATTGTTAATATCATTCGAAACTTCCTGTATTTCTTGTTCTGTAAATGCTCCACTCAATATTGTTTGAGAGTCTATTTCTCCACTATTATGTATTTTATTACCATTTCTATCTCGACCACTTTTTGATAGCGTAACTATTGTAGGATTTGAATATTCTGCTGCTTGGTCAGAAATATATCCTGTTAGACCCGAACCAAAAGAAAGCATTAAAATCATTGAGATAAGAGAAATTGAAACGCCTATTGCCATTAAAAGGTTTTTAATTTTACTTGCCCACATATTATGGATGGACAATTTTACAGCAGACAAGAACGATAAATGTCCTTTCGATTTTTTACTTTTTGTTTGAATATTTTTGACCTCAGCGAAAGTATAAGTTTCTTTGCTAGGTATAAATTTGTTTCCATAAACAGAACTTTTATTTTTTAATAGAATTTTTGTCATATGTTTTTCATATTTATTATTTTTTGTATCACTGATTATTTTTCCATCAGAAATTTCAACAATTCTTGAGGAGACAGATGCAACTTTTTCTGAATGTGTAACCATAATTACTAGTTTGCCATTGTCGGCAATTTCTTTTAAAATCTCAAGAATTTGTTGAGACGTTCCGCTGTCAAGTGCGCCTGTAGGTTCATCTGCCAAGATTATGTCGGGATCATTGATTAACGCTCTTGCAATTGCAACTCGTTGCTTCTGACCACCTGAAAGTTGTGTGGGCTTTTTCTTTAAATGATTTTTTAAACCTAATTTTGTCAATAGCTCAATTGCTTTATGGTTTTTTATGCTTTCTTTTTCATTTGAAAGAGTGAGACCTATGGTTACATTGTCAAGCACTGAGAGGTGAGGTATAAGGTTAAAAGATTGAAAAACAAAGCCTATTTTTTTCTTTCTGTAATCATCAAGTTCTTTATCTTTAAAATCTTTTAAATTATGCCCACTTATATTTATTGTGCCGGTATAACTTGAATCTAGTCCACCTATTAAGTTCATTAAAGTGCTCTTACCACTTCCGCTTTCACCGACAATGGAAACAAGCTCTCCTTTATCGAATGAAACGCTTATATTGCTTAACGCAGTAAACTTTTCTTTGCTTTCAATGTCATAATCCTTGTTGACGTCTTTTAACTCTAAGATTTTCATTTTTTCCTCCTCGTATTCAGTTAAACGTAATAGAAATAATTCAATCATGATTATTATGCTTAGGAATATTACTAATTAATTATATGATAAATAAAATTTTTAGTCAATATATTTAAATTATAAAATTAATTTTTTATTTTTTTTAAATTTGATTGCATACAATTATTTTATATGCTAAAATAATAAACGGAGGAAATATGAGTTTATTTAAAAACAAGGAAAAAGTTATAGATCCTATTATTCATGATGAGGAATCGAATTTTTCATTATCAGGTGGTGTTCATATTTTAAACAAATGCCAAAATGTTACTGTATCTGGCAGTGCGGTTGTTCTTGAAAGTTTTAATTGCACATTCAAGGAAATTTGCGGGAAAGCTGTTGTTCAAATGATAGAAGATGGAGTTGTTGACACATTAACCGGAAAAGCAAAAATAGGATTATTTAAAAGCGGAAAGATTACAACAATAAATGACTGTGAAATCGATTATGTTAAAGGGAAATCAAGTATAGGCACTGTAAATGGAGGTTTTATACGCTTTGTTGATGGCAAGGCTGAACTTGCAACATTAACTAATGGAAGAGTGATGTTTGTTAGAGATAAAGCAAGAATTGTCACTATGATTGAGGGAAGCATAGTTGGCCTATATAATTCTTCACATCTTGTTAGTATGCTACACGGCGAAATAACTTATTTGCTTAATTCTACAAAAATTGGAACCATGAATAATGGGAAGATAGGTCTTTTTGCGGATAATAGCGAAGTTTCGACATTTAATAATGGAAAAATTGACGAAATGATTGGTAAAGCGTTTATTGCTGCAAATATGAATGGTGAAATTGGATATCAAGATTCACAAACAATTATATTGTATTCGCCACAGAATAGTGCAAAGAGAATGAATGAATATAAACAAGAAAAAGAAGAACGAAGCGGAGAGCAAAAACAAGAAAATTTAGAAGCTGAAGAACAGTCTCAAGAAGGTTTAGGTGAAGTTGCGCAAGAGGAAGAGAAGACCAAACAAAAAGAAGAACAATTAAAAATAGACACAGATTCGGAAGATAAGTAGATTTGAGGTTACCTTTAGTATGAGAATTTTTTTAGATGCATTATGGGATACCTTAAAGGATACTCTTATCATCTTGCCACTGCTTTATTTAACCTATCTTTTAGTAAGTTATTTTTCCCATAATGATAATGAAAAGTATTCAAAGATTTTGCATCATACAAATAAGGCAGGTCCGGTAATAGGGGCTCTCTTAGGGAGTATACCGCAATGCGGATTTTCGTCTGTAATGAGCAACTTATTTTCAAAAAAAATTGTAACATTGGGGACTCTTATTGCCGTTTTTATTGCAACAAGTGATGAAGCTTTGCCATTGATGATTTCAAGACCTGAATTTATTCCAAAACTTCTACTATTAATGCTTATTAAAATTGTTTTTGGAATTATAATTGGATATGGTATAGACATTGTCGTAAATGCATTTTCGAAACGAAAACAAATTGAAAATGAATTTCATGATAAATATTGTCATGATGGTAAAGAAGTAACTTATCATGCTGAAGAATTAGATGTTCAACATAAGCACCACCACGAGCACGAAGACGAGCATAATCACTCGCATTGTTGTGCAACAAATATTTTTATTGATGCTTTGAAACACACGGTTATAATACTCGCGTATGTATTTGTGGCTACTCTTACAATAAACCTTATTCGAGGATATTGTGGAGGATTAGAGCCTTTAAAGACAATATTTACTTCAAATGTTTACTTGCAGATTTTATTGGCAAGTATAATCGGTTTAATACCAAATTGTGCCGCATCTGTATTTTTAGTAGAAATGTTTATGGAGGGAGTAATTGTATTCCCTGCATTGGTGGCTGGATTAAGTGCTGGAGCAGGTGTTGGTTTGATTGTTCTTTATACTTGTAATTACAAAAGATTAAAAATTAACCTTTTAATAACATTTCTTATGTTTATGTTTGCATTATTAGTTGGATTAATAGTTAATTTTATTCCAATTTGGTAAAATTTGCATAAATACACATAATATATTGAAAAATATTATTAGGAGAACAAAAGATGAAATATGATGAAAAACAAATAGAGGAGATGGTAAAGGATTTGGGGATCTTTGAGCTCCGAGCAGTGGCCAGACAACTGGGGGTGCCGTCGCCTACAACAAAAAAAAGAGAAGAATTGATTCTGCTTATAAAGGAATCTGTTAGGGAAAGTGGTCCAATAGAATTGAATGACCAAAAAAGGGGACGGCCATATAAAAAATTAAATGTTTTAGATAACTTGACAAATAAATTAAGTTTAGAAAATAAACCTTATGTGCCTGAATATAACTCAATTTTAGCTTTTCACCAGGAGGAAAAACCTTTGTTAATGACAGATGATGAATTATATATAAAGGAAGGAATTGTTCGTAAAACGGATACTGCTACTGGATTTTTTGATTTAAGAAGTGGTGATTTGGTATTTTTATCTGATACATTGGATATTCGTGCTGAAGTCAACACCGGAGATAAAATAAAGGTAGAATCAAAAAGAGTTGCAGAAGCTAATTATTATCTTTCATCAAAGATTATTGAAATAAATGATGTTAAAATTGATGAATATATATCTAAGCTTTCCCCAAAAGGGAATGATATAATTGATGAACGATATATTCCTTTTGCCGATAATAAAAGAATTATGGTGGGACGAAGGAATTTATATCTTCTTGAAGAAGATATTTATGAAAATAATTTTTATAGGAATCTTTATGAATATTGCAATAAAAATGGTTTTGAAATTATAACTATCGGTGCTAATATACCGTTTGAAGATAACATATATTTTAATAATTTAAAAATCAAAAATAATTTTACAATGGTTTATGGTTCAGATGCGGAACAAATTAACAACAGAGTAATTGATGGAATTAATTATGCGGAAAGACAAAGAGAACTTGGAAAAGAAGTTGTAGTGTTTGTCGCTGATGTAGTTGAGGTTTTGAGAAGTTTTGATAGAAATTTTGAACTTCAGGCAGGCGAACAACATGCACAGAAAACTATTATAATTTTTAAAAAATTATTGGAATTTGCAAAATCAAACAGCAATCATAGTAGTGGAACATTAATAATGGGATATTGCGATGGCGATAAAGATGATAAATTCCTTATGAACGATATATTTAAAATAAGTAAAAAAATTTAGTATATTTTTCTATAATCTACATAATATAATTTTGTAAAGTGATAATTATAATTTATATCCTTTACAAAAACAAATCGCAAGGGTGAGTTATCAAGCTCTGGAAGGCGATTTGTTTTTTTATAAATTTTATTTGACATTTGGGCGCATAAATGATTATAATATTTTTATGTTTGGTTTTTATGAGAAACATTTTACTTTATTTGGTTTAGATATTGCGTATTATGGTTTAATTATAGCGATTGGCATGGCCATAGGTGTTTTTTTTGCCTGTAAAAATGCAAAATATCGAGGTTTAAAGTCAGATGATATTATTTTAGTTGCGTGCTATACTCTTCCATTTGCTATTATAGGTGCAAGATTATATTTTGTTTTATTCAGTCTCGATAGTTTTCATAGTTTTTGGGAAATCTTCGAGATTTGGAATGGCGGAATGGCTATTTATGGGGGTATAATAGGCGGTGCTATAGGACTTACTTTATATTGCCTAATACATAAGAAAAATTTTTTGGATGTTGCGGATATAGCGGTAATAAGTATTGCTTTTGGCCAAGCGTTGGGACGTTGGGGGAATTTTATTAATCAAGAGGCCTATGGTAGATACGTTTCGAATCCGTCTGCTCACTGGTTTCCTATATCAGTATATATAAAAAATTGCAACCAAGCAGGCTGTCTTTGCGGTGGACACGGCTGGCATATGGCTACATTTTTCTATGAAAGCATGTGGGATTTAATGACATTTGCAATTTTATTAATTCTATTAAGAAAAAACAAGTTGAAATTACGAGGCTCCTTAATGTGTTTTTATTTGATTATTTATGGAATTGGAAGGTCTTGGATTGAAGGTCTAAGAATGGATAGTTTAATGATAGGCCCTTTAAGAACTTCGCAATTTTTATCAATTTTATTAATAGCATTTGCCATATCGTTTATCTTAATAAGTTATTTTTTAAACAAAAAGGGAAAGATAAAATCTCTTTCACAATTGGGGTTGGGCAGTGGTATAGTTGAAAAACAGAAAAGCAATGATGATTTGCCTAAAAAAGTTAAAGAAGTGAAGCTAGAAGAAAAAAAAGATACTGATGAGGATAAAAAGAATAATTAAAGCCATATTATTTTTATGCAGGGTAGATTTTTAACTATAAAAAAATCTTCATGGCTTGCTC
Organism: uncultured Clostridia bacterium; assembly: GCA_947589615.1. Lineage (GTDB taxonomy): Bacteria > Bacillota > Clostridia > Christensenellales > UBA1242 > Caccovivens. The sequence continues at coordinate 7,875 of CANQBU010000048.1, forward strand.
TTTCATTGATTTTAAATATTCTTTTTTTTATAGTTTTCAGTTCATTATCATTTATTTTGTTGCATCAATATAATTATTGGTTCTTTTTGTTTTGCTTTTTTATAGGATTGCATCTTATTTTTAAAAGTCTAATGTTTAGATTTGATTCATGTTGTTATTTTGGAATACTCTTATTTTTGATAGGTTTATTTTATTTTTATTGCAGCTATTTTGACATTTTTCAATTTTACAGTGTTTTTATTCTTATATCTTTCAGTTTTGCATCTTATATAACATCTTTTTTCTATTATCAGCCATTTCAATTTTTTCTGGCATTATCGCTATTTTTCGTTAGCATTGGTCTAATATTGTATATAATAAATTATATTTCTCTTTTATTTTTTCTTGCTTTTTTGATATTAGGTGTGTTAATATTATTAATGAAATTTCTTACATTAAAATAGGAGAAAAAATGTTTTCATCAGAAATTTATGGGTATTGTAAAGAAGAGGTCGATAAATATATCGATGAATTAAAATCCAAGCATGAAAAAGCTATCATGGAGGAAAAATTAAAGGTTTTGGAAGCAGAAAAACGCATTTTGGAAATGAAATCTAAATTGCAAGAAGTTGAATTGCGAGAAAAAAATATATATAAAATTTTGGATACTTTTAAAAAAATTGCAAAGTGAAGGTAGTAAAAATATCGAAATTTTAAGGGTAGAGCAATTAAGAGTAGTTTACAATCATCTACTTTCTTTTTTACAAGAATTAAATGATAAAATTCCTGGAACTTTGTTGTGTGGTAGTTACAAAAAAATATCAAAAGAAATTGAATCTATCTTAAAAGCAGCGGACTCAAAACGTGAAGAAAATTATCCAAGAACAGAAAATGATCCTATGAGATTGCTTTTGAGCAAAATGCAAGATAAAAAAGTTGATTCTCCAAAGGAGATAAGAATTGAAAGGACAGATATCAATAGAGATAAAGGTTCACTAATTAAACCGGTAACGGAAATGAAATTAGAAGAAGGTGATAAATACGACAATTTAGTTGATAAATTTTTGGATTCTAAGCCTCCCGAAGAAACAAGATCGATTAAAATCCAATCTTCTGGATTTGATCTTAAGGAAGCAATAAATCCAAAAGATGATTTAAGTGAAATAATGAAAGCATTTGATTTCTATTCAGGAGATGAAGACCAAAATTAAAAAAAACATCTTTGGAGTTTTTGGCGTTAGAAAGAAAAATGCCTCCTGTGTTAAATTATTGATTGTAATCTACACAATAAATAACACTGGAGGCATTTTTGGTGGGCAGGGGTGGATTCGAACCACCGAAGACGAAGTCGACGGATTTACAGTCCGTTGCATTTGGCCGCTCTGCAACCTACCCATAATTTAAGCACCTTATAAGGTGCTCGTTGGAGCTGGTGAAAGGAATCGAACCTTCAACCTGCTGATTACAAGTCAGCTGCTCTACCATTGAGCCACACCAGCA
>CANQBU010000049.1 GCA_947589615.1 uncultured Clostridia bacterium
GGGCGATAGTAACCGTCTTTATTAATAAAGTTTGGGTTTAAAAATGTTATTTTTTCAAAAGGGTGGGAAAGAGTGCGGAAGTTTTTTTCGTCAGTTCTCCATAATCCTTTATTTTGTTCCGCTTTTGCTAAAAGGTTACTATCAGGAAATTCAGCCTTAATTCTTTCTGGTGAATAAAACTCGCCAAAGTAATATATTTTCCTATCCTCTATGGCTTGCTCGGGCGTAAATTTAAAAAGAATTGCCTTTCTCACATTTTGAGGAAGTTTTATATTTTCAATATTTGGGTCGTCGATTTGGATTTCACGCATTTTCATCAAGTTGTTTTCTTCATATTCAAATCTCACAAAAGTTGTTGGCGATGATAAAACTTGACCAATCTTGCCGTGCAAGTAGCCCCGTTCGTCAATATTATTTTCGTTAATAAATTTGATTGGGCATTTTCCATTTTTGTATGGATAAACTTCATTTTCACGCGTTAAAAGAGCTTTTTCAGCGTTTTCTTTTAGCAAATTTTTATATTTTGGAGAATTTTCACCAAATTTATTTTTAATTTCCTCTTTGCTTACAATTTTGCCTATTTTATAAATATATTCGTCATTTATAAAATTGCCAGTTTCTTGAGTTACAATTCCTTGAATTCTTATACTTATAACATATTCGGGTATTATTCGAAAATTTAATTCACTTATGTCAGAGATGACTCCTTCGCCGGAATAAGAGCCGTTTATGTTATATGAGATTCTTTGATAGTATATCATATTTAAAACCTCCTTTATTCAAGTTCCAAATATGATAAGCGTTCGGGTTCATAGAAACCTTCTTCGTTAAAAGCGCTTGGATTTAGGACTTTTACATCTTTTTCTGTGATAGGGAAGACTTTTTGGGTTGAATCCATAAAAGCGTGGTTGATTTTTGACTTTTTCATAAATTCAAATGCTTTATTGTCATATTTTTTCACTTCATCAATTGATAATGGCAAGCCTATTGCGAAAAATTCAACATTAATTTTTTGTTTGTCTGGAGTCAAATCATAAAGTTCAATAAAATTTGCAGTTTTTAAATTATCATCTGTGATTTTAACTTCTCTGACGTCATGATTTTGTAGGATAAATTTTTTAATGTATCCTTCGGTGTAAGGATATTCAATTGTATAGGCAATGTGTTTTATCTCTTTGGGATTTAAAAGTTTAAGTTCTTTTGGAGAAATAATGTTTGAATTACTACCATAACTTATAGTTGGTCCATTAAAAAGTTTAAGCCAAGATTTGGCAGGGCCGCCGTGCCAATCGCTTGAATATTCTTGTTTATAACGATTTTTTTCTTTTTCATAAACGATCTCGCCAATAAGATATGATTTTGAGTCGCCGTTAGGATAGTCGAAAATGACCATATTGACATCGTCGGGCAGTTTTAATTTTTCAATATCGTCATTTTGCGTATAAATAGTGCCTGCCACTTCATAATTTCCTTTAAAAAAATCAACTTTGATTTTTGTAGAAGGAATAACTATATGTTTAACTTTCATTTTTTTCTCCATTTTTATAGTTCTATATGATTAATTACTCAAGCCATAGATAATCTTTTTCTCTGTTGTCGATTACAAATCCCTTTTCATCAATTGAATTTTTGTCTAAACAGGTTGACTCCTGTAAAGCCTTAAGTGTTAACAATCTATCATCTTTTAACAATATGACATTTCCTAAATTGTTTGTGGTAATAAAATTGCTTTCGGTTGACAGTTCGCCGAATTTTTCTCTTGCTTCCTGTGCAGAGAGTATTGTGCCAACGCAATAATATTGTATATTTACAGGTTTTGAATAAATATTAGCCGAAGATTGTTGTTTTTCGCAGAGGGATATGAAGTCGGCATTTTTGGGTATGCAAACTTTGAAGATGTCTTTTCTTTCGATTTCCACTTCTTGTCCTATAGGAATTAATGCATTGTTTTTTGTAAATTTATAAAAGTTTGCAAAATATTTAACTTCATCCATAAAAATTTCTCCTACTTGAGTCTTCCATTATAATTAATAATATTATAACAATTAAATAAATAAAAGTCAATATCTTCTTATTCTCTAGCCAAAATTTATGTTGACAAGAATGTAATAGTGTGCTATAATAATCACATAAAGGGGACAAAATGAAAAAATTTGACGAATTAATTTCAGAAGATAGACGCGTTCATTCAATGTTTGATTATATGACCGCACTTAATACTTTTGTCGGTTATAATCAAGATGATGCAGAAAAAGCAGAAGATGTAAAACTTGCTAAAGTTTTAATATTTGACATTGAATTTTACAGTAAAATCAGAGATGTAGAAAGATTTGAATATATCAGTGATGTTTTGGATTATTACACAAAAATTGTTCCAAATGAAAATGATTTGTTCAAAAGACCAATTATTGAATTTCATGTTCCTGAAAACATAAGAAAATCTCTTTTCAAAAGTTTTGTTGAGTTTGATAAAAACAGGAAACTTGAATTAAAAGAAGACACTGAAAAACTAATGTCCTCAATGCCTACTGATCAACAGCGTTTAAAGGCTATTTTGCTGGAACAATATGGGAAACAAATAGATGAATATTTCAGGCAAAACAGGGGCGAAAGCACACATAATGATGGTAACGAGATGGATATCAGGGAAATGTAAATCATTTCCTTTTTTTATTGGGTTTTTTAATATATTTATGCTAAAATAAAGCGATGGAGGATAAAAATGAAAAAATTGGTTTTTTATAAATGCGAAATATGCGGAAACATAGTAATAAAACTTGTAGATAAAAATGTTCCTATTTTCTGCTGTGGAAAGGTAATGCAGGAACTTGTGCCTAACACACAGGAAGGTGCAACTGAGAAACACATTCCCGTTGCACATAAAAGCGGGAACACTGTTAGTGTAATAGTCGGCAAGGTAAGCCACCCAATGAACGAAGACCATTATATATCTCATATAATATGTGAGAGCGAAAAGGGATTTTCTGTTCAAACTTTATCTCCAAATGACAAACCAGAATGCATTTTCATTTTGGCGGAAGGAGATGAATTAAAAAATGTTTACAGTTTGTGCAATTTACACGGTCTTTGGAGAGATTAAGGGGGACTAATGGCTAAAAAGGGCAAATCTAAACAGCCAAGCAAAAATTTTAATGTGTTAATTATCGTTCTTGCTTTCATCTTTATTTTAGGAGGAGTTGTAGGATATTTTGTAGGCTCATCACTTATTAAAAATGATAAATTTACGATAAATGGTGAAAGCACGATTGAAATTTTTGTTGGGCAAACTTATCAAGATGAAGGTGCGACTGCAATATCGTTCGGCAAGGACGTGTCTGATAAGATAAAGACGGAAAGTGACCTAGATTGGATAGAGGAAGGGCAATTTTACACATCGGCAGAGGAAGGTCAATATTACTTAAAATACACTGTTAACAATATTCGCTACAAAGGTGTTGAGCGTTATCGGACAATAATTGTAAAACCTTTGGAGGAAGAAGGGAAAGCAGGGGTGCAATATGAAGAAAGGTAAAATATTATTGCACTGCATTCTTGCCTCTATTCTCTTTTGTATTGGCGGACTTGCAACATTTGGCGTTTACACTTTGATTTTGGCAAAGCCTCAAAGCGATGTTTATATTTCGGGTGATTTATCCATTCATTTTCTCGAACTTGGAAATAAATATGTCGGCGATTCAATTTACATAAAATGTGGGGCAAATGATATTCTCATCGATGCTGGTTCACGCCATGACAGCGCAAAAACAATAATTAAATATGTCGATGAATATGTTACCGACAATAAACTTGAATATGTTATTGCAACTCATGGTCATCAGGACCATATTGAGGCATTTGTAAGCACTAAAGAATATGAGGGCATTTTCGAACATTATGAAGTGGGGACAATCATCGATTTTCCTTTAAGCAATAGTTCTTCTAATATACTTAAAGAATACAGAAGTGAAGTTGAGGAAGAGGTTGCCGCTGGTGCAAAACACTATACAGCACTTGAGTGCTTTAAAAATCAAAATGATGCATTAAGAAAGTATCAACTTTCTCCAAATGTAGAACTTGAAATATTGTATAACTATTATTATGAGAATCATTCAAGCTATGAAAATAATTATTCGGTATGCGTAATGCTAAATCAAGGCAGTAATCATTATTTGTTTACAGGGGATCTTGAAGAGGACGGGGAGATAAAACTAGTAGAATATTATAAAGAAAATTTTAACGGTCTTCCCCACTGCGTGCTGTATAAGGCAGGTCATCACGGCTCAGACACATCAAGCACGAAAGAACTTTTAGCAGCAATAACTCCAGAGATAGTTTGCATTTGCACTTGTGCGGGGACTTGTGAATACACTACAACCAATGATAATCAATTCCCATATCAAGATACGGTTGATAAACTTGCAAAGTATACTGATGCCGTGTATGTGACCTCAGTAGTTGATGTTTATTCTGAAGAAAAAAGCAAATATACAGTAAAATCAATGAATGGAAACATTGTTTTTCAAGTAAAAAACGGCAAATGGGAAGTGATTTGCAGTAATAACAACTTAAAACTAAAAGAGACGGATTGGTTTAAAAGCAAACGTCGGTGCCCGCCAGAGTGGAAATAAGATTATAAATATGTATCAAAAAGCAGATTTAATCTGCTTTTTTAATAACATAAATTTTAATTTACTCTAAATCAATATTAACAAATTAAAATTGTCATTATTTTCCCAATCGACAAAATTTTTTTCGAGTTTATAAATCATCTTGTATTTCCTTTATTTTATCATTTTCCATAGTAAAGGAATAAATAATGTCTTTGTTGTCGGAAATGGCGAAACATAAACATGGGTTTATCATGCAAAAATAACTCACGTCTCCGAAAAAGCCTTTTAGTGCTTTGGAGTCTAGTTGTGACTTCAAATGGTGGCTAAGCATTTCGCTTGCGCCGATATAATCTCCACATTTAATTGAACACATAAATTTGTATGGGACAAGCTCATTTGGTAAAATTTCATTTTTGCGTGCAAAATTTTCTTCTTTAATTTTAAGCCCATCTCGGTCAATGAAATATTTATGTGTTGCACTATTATAGTTTTCATTTTCGTCAAAAAGTGAAAATCCATTTTCTTCGATGACAATATCTCCGGAAGAAAAGATTTTTGCCGAGTTATTTCTTGTGTTGTAACAAATTATAACTTTTTTATCGATGTCATCAAATTTCACATAGTTTATATGATAAAAATTCCCCACACTTATATTTCCGACGGGGCGAGTGAGGTTTATGGTTTTTTTATTGCTTAAGCCATAAAAGACTATTTGCTTTTGCCCAACTTCAATAACTGTAGTTTCACCGTCATATTTGACATTATGGACGGTTGTATTTTCGGCACAATAGCCGTCAAGCAAAAAAATAAGGCGTTTTCCTTCTTTTTCGATAATCCTATAAAAGGGGGAAGAGCGGGAGTCTATTTCAAATGAAAATTTTTCTTTTCCGTTTGGGTAAACATAAATTGGCATTGAAACATCTTCCAAAATAAGATGTTCATTGATGGAGATATGTTCTTTGTTTTCGCCGTATTTTACAAGGCAAGGAAAGGAGGTGTAAATTATTGTTTTCATATCTTAAAATATGAGTGAAGGTAGATATTAATTACATTTTTTGTCAAATTTTGTTTTATGGTTTATAAAATCACTAGTTTTTGTATAACTTAATGTATAAACTATTTTTCGTGTGTCGATAATTTGCTCGAGGAGAAAAAATATGAAAGGAATTTGGAAAAACAGCGAAGTAAAAGAATTATTCTCAATAGTTGAGGATTACAAAGGAAACAATCGGTCATTAAAAGATGCGTTTATTTCACATGCGCAAAAATATGGAAGAAAGCCAAACAGCGTGAGAAATTATTACTATCACGAAGTCGACAATTTAAAAAGCGATGAAAAAAGACTTGAAAAATTGGGCATAGACTTGTCACTACACAACAAAACGGCAATTTCCTATTTTTCGCAGGAGGAAGAAGAAAAATTGATGAGAGATGTTGATGACATGGTGAAAAGGGGTATATCGGTGAGAAAGGCATGTCTCAGTTTGTCGGGCGGAGATGTCAGCCAAATGTTACGATATCAGAATAAATACAGAAATTATATTTTGAAGAATAAACAGCCAAAAGAAGAGAAGAATAATGTCATAACTTTCAAAAAAACGCCAAGGACATTGACTGATGGCGAAGTTCAATCGTTGTTTATGGGGCTTGTTCGCCTTGTAAAGAAGAATGCCTATGAAGAGAGTGAAAGCCTTTATCGCGATAAACTTAACAAGGCAAATGACGAACTTAGAAGATTGCTTACACGCCTGTCCTCACAGGAACGCGATTTTGAAAAGTTGAAGATGGAAATTAAAGAATTGAGAAATGAGAACTCGGCACTTGAAAATAAAATGTTTGAGTTAAGATGTAGGCGTGCGGAGGACTTAAACAAAAATTAATGTTTTTGAAGAGTTGGATAAATTCCGACTCTTTTTTAGTTTATGAATATTTTTTTATATTTTGTCAATAATAAATAAATATTATAAAAAAACATTTGTAAAATATAGATTTTTGTGTTAAAATAATATCACGCACTTAAAAAAGGAAAAGCAAATGATAAATTTAATTTTAATAATATACTGTGCATTTATACTTTTTGCGTTAATATTATATATTCCCCGAATATTCGGTTTCATATATGGTTTTAAAAAATCAAAAACTTTCGTTGCGACGGCGAAAAGAAAAATTGGAATAATCATTCCCGCCAGAGGCGAGAGCGAAATAATTGGTGACCTTTTTAAGTCTATTTCAGAACAAGACTATGACAGATCATGTTTCGATATGTTTGTTATTGTAAAGGAAAAAGACGATCCTACTGTTGCAATGGCAAAGGCAGTTGGAGCAAATGTAACGATTGTTCCTGAACAGCATTGCAAAGGAGATGCACTTGATGGCTTTTTCATGTCGCAAGCCCATGACAAACTTGCCGATTATGATGCTTTTGTTATCGTCGATGCTGACGGCCTTCTTTCACCCAATTATTTAAGCGAAATTAATAATGCTTTGGAGTCGGGGGCTGATATAATTGAAACGCAAAAGATTGCAAAAAATTTTTTGGGCGACAAAAATTGCCGTTCGCTTTTTTCCAATTGCTCCGCTCTTACCTATCCTATAATCGATGAGCTTGGAAACTCCTATAGAATGCAAAAGGGTATTCCTCTTACTTTGATAGGACAAGGTTTGGTTTTAAGAAGATGCGTAATTGAAGAGATAGGCGGCTGGCCCTACCGAACAATGACTGAAGATTATGAATTAAAACTAGACAGCCTTCTTCGCGGATACAAGTCAATTTATTATCCAAATGCCCTTCTTTATACAGAAGAGGCTAAAACTCACCGTGAAAATTATGTTCGAAGGGTGCGCTGGGTGACAGGTCATAAACAATGTGATTTAAAATATAAAGACCAAATTAAACAACAAATTAAAGTTAAAAAAAGAATTACTCTTGGCGAGTTTGAATACTTTTTTGGACTTCTCCCTTATTTTGTTTTTCTTGCGGGCGAGGCATTTGCAATTCTTGCTGGCATAGCCCTTTCTATTTATTATTCGGTTTTGGGGAGCATTTTGTGGGTCAAAGCGTTAAACATGCTTGTCGCCTTACCTCCTGTTATTCTTTATCTTGTGCTTCACTCCTACAGTGTTCTTGCCCTTATGTCATCAAAACAAGCTTTTTCAAATTTGACAAAAGGGGAATATTTAGCCGTTGCTCTTTTTAATCCTTTTTATCTAATTGAATATGTTCCTATATATTTTTCATGTGCAAGAAAAATACGCAAGAATGAAAGAATAGAGTGGAAGGCGACTGAAAGGGTTATGCGTAGTAGCGAAACAGAGGAAACGCTCCAGTCGGGGGAAGAATAAAATCGTTTAAACAATTTATAAGAAGGAAAGGAACATCGGGTCTTTAAATAATTAATAATATTTATAAATTTTTAAAAAATAATAGCATAAAAGTTTTGCTTATGTTATTATTTATGTATGAAAATAAAATTATATCAAAATGTTACATCGTATGAAGCGGTTAAAAGTATGCTTGCCTCAATTGATAATTCCAATTTAGATGTCGACCATGTTGTAATTGTGCCTGACAGATTTTCGCTTTTAACTGAAAAATTGCTTTTGCAACTTCTTCACAATAAATCTTTATTCAATGTTAGAGTTCGAACGCTAACAAGTTTTTCCACCGAACTTTTAAAGAGATTTAATATAAAAATAAGCCCAGATGATAACCTTACAAGCGGCGAACTTTTACTTCTTACAAGGGAGGCAATTATCAATGTAAAAGACCAGTTATCATCTTTTGGAAAGACCAAGATTGCTTTTTGTCAGGAAATGAGCAAATTGATTTCCCAACTAAAAAGTAGCGGCATAACATCATCAATGTTGGAAGATGAAAGTGTTTCAAATCGAGCAAAATATCATGACCTTAAAATAATTATGACCGAATATGAGAGGTTGCTAGGAGACAAACTTGATGCAAATAAGAGAATGAATTTGCTAAATAATAATTTTGCAGGTCGCACTCTTTCTAATACAAAGGTATATTTTGCGGGCTTTGATGCTTTTACAAAGGTTGGCTATGATTTTATAAAAAACATTCTTTTGTCTTGCGGCGAAGCAAATATTTCTATGGCGACGCCGCTTGATTATGGCAATGAATATATCTATGAGGGCGATATTGTAAAGAAACTGACGGCTCTTTCAAAGGAAATTGGAGCAATTGTTGAAGTAAACAGTCAAATCTCAAAATTTTCTCCTCAGCGCGAAGCGATTGTGCGGGGAGTATTTTCCTATCATGAAGTAAGATGCGATAATGACGGATTTTACAATCTTTATTCCGCTCAAAATGTGACTGAAGAAATAGAGGCGGTTGCTAAGCATATTTTTTATTTAATTCACAATGGTTATCGATATAAGGATTTATGTCTCGCGGTTTCAGATATAAATAAATATCAAGTTCAAATAGAAAATATCTTTGATCGATATGAAATTCCTTACTATATTGATACATCAATTACTGCTGACCAAACTATTTTAGGAAGGCTTATTTTCGATTTTTTCGATGTTGTAAATTCC
>CANQBU010000050.1 GCA_947589615.1 uncultured Clostridia bacterium
GAAACCGTAGAATCAATAACATACAATAACGCTAGCAACATGGGCGCAAAGATATTCTATAATCATGAAGTAACAAACGGTAGCAATCCTAATCTAAGTAACTGGAAAGACATTAAGCGAAAAGGTGGTGATGGAGTTGTAGATGATGCCTTAACAGGTAATTTAACATATGATAATGAAAAGGGCCCTGTTACATTTACAAATGTCGAAGTGGTAGTATTTGGTGACCAGTATTACATGATTGAGGCAGAAGACCATTATGGTTTCATTTATAGGGTATACTTTGTATTAGGTGCTACAAAAGAAACGCCATCAATCGCAAATAAAATCATGGTTGTAGAAAATGGCTTGCTTGATTTTGGCGTAACCTATCAACAACTTTCAATAAGCACAACCGTTGATGAAAGCAATACGAAAATAGATTGTGCAATAAATTCAACGTTACAGACTCCATCTCAAAATGGAGATGTTTCATTGCTTGTCCTAAACGGAATCAATGCATGGCAATTTGATAAAGATTATACAAAAGCTGATGCAGTAAAGATAGGCTCAGTATCAGGAGCCCTCCTAGCTTCAAAGGCTGACGGTGAAGCAGGATATAATCAACTTACGCAATTTGATATGGATCCTGAAGAAGGAGAGATGCATAAAAAGCTTTATAATATTGTCTTCTCGGGAGATGATTTAAAATACTTTAAAGCATCAGATATTGAAAACATTGAAATTGTGGGTGTCAAATTTTATACCTTGACAGGTCAATTGGTAAATGCTGACGAAGCTGGTGGCGGCGGAAACCTTTTAACAGTAGGTGGCGCGAACAGTTCAAATGATACCCAATGGGTCGGAACTCCAGCCAAGAACCCAGACGGGAGCACACAAAGTGCAGCAGGTCTTGCAGATAGACCATTTGCAACAGGTGAAGGATATTTTTACAATAAAAAGACCAAGATTGAGACAAACCGAACCTACACAAATCCAAGAAATCCTTATGGTAAGTATGAAAACCCTGAGCCTGCACCTGGAGAAGATTTGCAATTCACTAAAAACTTATGGCAAATTCCTAGAATTGAGAACGCAGACATTTATCAAGATTCTAATGTTGCTGAATTAAGAATAGTTGTTCGTTTAAAATACACAGGCACATTAGCTGATAGAACAATCTCTGAATTTTGCGATGTTTCATCACCTATTTCAGTCATGAGAGAGTCTACTCTTCAACAAAACACTAATAAGGTTATTGAAGATGGCACTCCATTTGATATTTTAACTAAGGGCAATGATAAAACAACCAACGTCGGATTTGCGGAAGTGCAAGGCGAAAACACAAGTGGACAAAGCCAATTTACAATAACACATGTTATAAATGATACTCTTGAAGTTTTAGCACCTGCCGGTGAGACAATTTCATTCAATATTGAATTGAGGCGAGGCAATGAAATTAAAGCACCAAAGACACAAGTTCGAGTGCCAAATACAAGCAATAATTTTGCTAAAACATATTACATCCCATTGTCAAGATACTTTAACAAAAATGTTGCGGCGGATGGCGATACTGTAACAATAAGCGATGTATCTCATAATCAAACCAAGTTCTATTATATTACAGACGCGAATACAACAACTGCAGTAGAACAAAATCAATTTAAGATTTCAGAAATTACTCGAGATGTTGCCTATATTGATGACGCTTCAATGATTGATAACACAAGCAATAGTTATTCGATAAGCAAGTATTATATTATGCAGGGCGAATATGAAAGTGCTCGAGGAAAAGTCTACTCTTATAGACAAACTGCAAGTTACCTTGTTACAGGAAAAGTATATAAGCTTGTTCCTGATCAAAACGCAGGCGAAATTATTTTTGCAATGCAACCTGACAGTGACAACTCTGTATCTCTAGCTAATTGGAAGAGCGCATTTAAACTTTACAAAGGCACAACTCGAGATGGTGGTGCTATTAAAACGGATACTGAGCTCACCACATTAGATCTTGCTAGAGGTGGTTACCTTTCATTTAAGATTGCCGAAGATGTTGCTCAATCAAGCATAGGTAGAGCAACGATAAATCCAAAAACCGGAGACATCGAATTACTTGATAAACCATTTGGCAAAGATTCATACATTAAAGTTGTTATCAGTCTTAAAGTTTCTGGTAAGGAGAGGAATTTTAATACCTCTCAAAGCTATAAAGAACTTGCCACATTAAACTTGGGCTTGTCGAAAAACTAAAAATAATAAAAATACATCTAAGGAGGAGCAAAAATGTTTGGAGAATGGCTTAAATTAATTATAACTATCAATTCCGTTATAAACTTTTTGCTTCTTCTCGGAATGGTATTTCTGGAAAGAAAGAAACCCGAAAACATTATTGCATGGCTTACAGTTTTAACGTTTTTGCCTATAATTGGCTTTATTCTTTACATTATATTTGGTAGTGGACTGAGTTTGCGAACAAGGCGAATGATTAGAAAGAAATCAATAAGCGAACGCGATATCATTCGAAATATTGAAGGCATATCTTCCCTTGATGAAGCAAAAATTGATGCCGTTGTGGGTAATAATAGCGAACTTGTTTCCCTATGTTATACTTATGGCTCCTATCCATTGCCAGGAAATGATGTAAAGTTTTTCACGAGCGGATTATCAGTACTTGAAGCCTTAAAAAAGGATATTTTATCGGCACAAAAGACGATAAATATAGAATATTACATCTTTGGAAATGATAAAACTGGAAAGGAAATTATGAATCTTCTCTGCCAAAAAGCACGCGAGGGGGTTGAAGTGAATTTAATTTATGACTCAATCGGCTCACGAAAGGCTCCAAGACGGTTTTTCAGACAACTTGAAAAGGCAGGCGGTAAAATAGGTGAGTTTTTCCCACCATTCATGCATATAAGACTTATTAATTTAAAGTTAAACTATCGAAATCACAGAAAAATAGTGGTAATTGACGGAAAAGTAGGCTACACTGGCGGTATAAACATTCGTGATGACCACATGGGCTTTGACAAAAAATTAACACCTTGGCGCGATACCCATTTGCGGGTTGAGGGAAGTGGAGTCTATGCTTTGCAAAACATTTTCCTTGATGACTGGAGATATTGCACAAAAGATACGACTCCGCCAAGGTTATATCTTGAAAATGGTTATTTCCCAAGCCCACGGATTTGCGGAAATGCGACAATACAAGTCATTTCTTCTGGTCCCGACAGCCAAATTCCGAAGATAAAAGAAACATTTATAAAAATGATAACCAATGCAAAGAAGAGAATTTATCTTGAAACTCCATACTTTATTCCCGATGAAACTTTTATGGCTGCACTGCGGATTGCGGTAAACAGCGGGGTTGATGTGAGAATAATTGTTCCAAGCGTTCCCGATAAACACACTGTTTATCTTGCGACATTATCCTATCTTAAGGAGATGTCGGAACTGGGAGTTAAAATTTATTTGCATAAAGGCTTCTTGCACAGCAAAGTAATTCTCGTTGATGATGATTTGCTTTCGGTGGGGACATGTAACACCGATAACCGTTCATTCTCATTGAATTTTGAAAATACAGTTATAATGTATTCAAAAGAATTGAATGCTGAACATCAAAAAATCATTGAGAAAGATATGCAAAATTCTCAATGTGTAGGACTGAAATATTTTCAAAAGAAGAGATGGATAACAAAAATGTTGCAGGCGATTATGCGCTTGCTTTCACCATTATTTTAAAAAAAAGAGCAATTTTTAGTTGCTCTTTTTTCGTCCTATATCCACATTATCTTCTTTTCTAGATCTTAAATTTTTGATAGGATGCTCTTTGTCTTGCACTCTATAATCTTCTCTGAATTTTGCAATATGATCGCAAATTACCACGTGAGAAGGCATTTTTTCAACATTTTTAATATATTTTCCTTGATAAATGAAGAAATCTGCCTTTTCGTCAAGTTTGGAAACATTGATGTAACTTTCCCTGTTTGCAGTATTATTCACGGTCTTTGCCAAAATTTCACGAACATAATCTTTTTGAGATTTAAAATTCAAAAGTTGTGGAAATTCGCCGTGAGGTATCACTTCCTGCCAATCCTTTTTCTCGTATTTTCTTAAAAGTGCAAGTGCCTCATGAAGATGTGCAAGTTCCTGTTCAAACATAAGTTCCCATATTGACTTAATATTTTTGTCCACTTCATCGTTCATCATTGAATAGTAAAGATAACATTCGATATATTCATGCATTAAAAGTCCTTCGAGTAGAGTTGCGTTTGGATCAATAAGTGCTCCATATTGTGTTACATGCTGTTCTTCGACCATTGCAATTTCATTGTAAATTTCCCTTCCTTTTTGACGAGTGTAGAAAGCACCCAAATTCATGTAGTAATTCATAGTTTGCTGTTCCGCCGCCGTTATGATTTGCACATCACACATTGCAAGCGGGTCTGCAGTTTTATTATTTATTGGTTTTTTCACTGAATCAAAAGGGTGACGAGGGTGGGCGACCGTTGGTCTGCCCGGCATAATTTCAGTGTAATTGCCGACATATCTCTCTGCATGCTCGCCCATATCTGTTTCAAGTAGGTTTGCATACCTATAAAGGTGGTCAAAATCTTCAAGTAAAGCAAAGTCCAAAGCATTTTTGACATTTTTGTCCTTTTGCCTTTGTGCCAAAATTGCAGTAAGGTCAACGGCAAGTTGCTCATAACCGATTGTTGTTTGCAAAAGATTTTCATCGGGTGGTTTAAGAGATGAAATAACTTTTTGCTGTTCTTGCTCAATTCTTCTAAGCAAAGCGACTCTTCTTCTGATATCACTGTCATTGCAATGCCTGTGCAGGTGATGCTTTGACCAAACCGCCTCATATTCTGTTCCATTCATAAGAATACATCGGACTCTTGTATATGGGTCAACTTCATTTTTGTCATAGGGTTTTGGTGCAAGCGTTTTAAAACTCATGATAGTGCTTTCAAGCTTTTTTGGTTTTTCCGTAAATGGATTTAAACTCATAAAATTACCTCCGATTTTATTGTTACCTTAAACGTTTAAAAAATACAAGTTAAATCATTGAGAGAGATAATTTACAAAAAAAATGTGTTTTTTTACTGTAAAAACCTTAAAATTTCGTTATTTTCAACAAAAAACAAAAAAATGAGCCCAACTGAGCCCATTTTTTAATTTTTAATTTCGATTAAGCTTGAGGAAGCGTTCCTGCAAATTGAGACATGTCTAATTCAGGATATTTCTCTGTGTTAAGTCCACTAGGAAGTTTTGCACTCTCTGTAGTTGTTGCTACTTCGACATTGAGTTTTACATCGGCTGCAATAGCCATATTAGCATAAGAAATATTCAATTTGCCTTCAAGATTTACCGCAATTCCTTCAAAAGAAGTTTTTCCAAATACAAGATAAACTTCAAGTTTTGATATTTCTGAACCTTCTCCAACTGTTACGCCGTAGTCACTAACTAAGCCTGTAACCAATTGCAAAACTTGTGTTCCGTTGAAGGTAACTTTAACAGTGTATGTATCTCCTTCTGTCGCAGATTCCCAAGATGAAGCATATTGCATAATTTGTTGACCCATACCTTCTGGATCGCTAAACCAATCATAAACTGTTTCAAGATCAAAAACAAATCCCTCATCCGCTGCAGTAACACCGGTAGTATCTTGTGCTAAGTTATAACTGAATTTTTCAGGAATAGTTGGCATTCCTGGTGTTGCAGCTAACTCATCAAGTCCCAAATCTGATAAATCTGCAAAGAGTGTATAGTCTTTATAATAAGCATTTGCTGTTCTGCTTTCATCGCCATTCTTTATTGTTACATCTGTTTTAGCTTGAGCCTTGTCAAATCCGTCAGTTTGAGTAATTCCGCTTACAATTGCATTGTTAGTAATTTCTAATTCTGTTGCTGGAACTCCTGGGGCAGCTTGAAGTGTCAAAGAAAGAGTTGCTTTCTCTTTAAGTCCTTGAATGGTGACTTGATTCCTTGCTTGAAGCTGTTCACTAAAAGCCTCAGGGGTCGTTTCTGCATAGTTTGCGTCTTTATATCCTTCAAGAACTACATTTTTGTTTCCTCCGCAAGCGGTAAGAACAAGTGCACATGGCAATACGGCCAAAGAAAGTGCTAAAATTTTTGTTGATTTTTTCATTATTTTTCTCCTTTTACTAGATATATGATATCACTTGGGAGGGGGTGATTGTCAAGCAAAATTTCAAAAAAAAATTTTATTTTTAAATATTATTTCATTGTAAAATATCGTAATTTGTCCAATTAATAAAAAAATATCAAATAAAATTTAAAATTAATGTAAAAACAAATAATTTTATGCTATACTTTTCTCATGGAAAAGATAGAATTACTCGCCCCAGCCGGGAATATGGAAAGTTTTGAAAGAGCAATAA
Organism: uncultured Clostridia bacterium; assembly: GCA_947589615.1. Classification (GTDB taxonomy): domain Bacteria; phylum Bacillota; class Clostridia; order Christensenellales; family UBA1242; genus Caccovivens. The sequence continues at coordinate 6,384 of CANQBU010000050.1, forward strand.
ACTGCGGAGCAAACGCAATTTATCTTGGGCTTGATTCATTTAATGCGCGTGGGAATATAGAAAATTTTAATCAAGACAATCTCAAAAATGTGGTGGAACGGGCACATATGTTTGGAGTTAAAGTATATATTACGCTAAACACCCTTATTCAAAACAGTGAAATATCTGAAGTTTTAGACCTGGTCCGTTTTGCAAATAGTTGCAATGTCGATGCTTATATTGTTCAGGATATAGGCATTGCATATTTATTATCTCAAAAATTCAAAGGCATTGAACTTCATGCAAGCACGCAAATGGGGCTTAATAATAGCGAAGGTGTGCAAGCACTTAAATCGATAGGTTTTAAACGAGTTGTATCGTCACGTGAGACGCCACTTGAAGAAGTAAAAAGAATAAAAGAAGAATGCAATGTGGATATAGAATATTTTATTCAAGGTGCACTTTGTGTTGGATTTTCGGGAAATTGTTATCTTTGCTCCCTTCTTGCTGGTGCGAGCGGAAACCGAGGAAAATGCAAGCAATTTTGCCGTTTGCCTTATAAACTTGATGAGCATAAAGAGAATTATTATCTTTCTGCTAAAGATTTTTGCATGCTACCAAAATTGAAAGAGCTGGTTAGTGCTGGGGTTACAAGTTTAAAGATTGAAGGGCGGGCAAGAAGGCCGGGCTATGTTGGTGTTGCTGTAAAAACATATCGAGATGCCCTAGACAATAATTTAGAATATGACAAAAATTCAATTACAAATCTCAAAAAGGTTTTCAATAGAGGCGATTATATTTCAGGCTATCTTGATAACGAAAAAATAATATATCCTTTTGCCCAAAATCATATTGGAATAGAGATTGGCAAGGTTTTGTCTTTTAAGAAAGGTAAAAAATTTAACGAGGTCACCCTTTCTTCAATTCATCATTTGATTAGGGGAGATGTGATAAAACTTTTTAGTTGTGAAAAAGAACTTGCTACAATAAGCATTGTTGATGTAAAGGAAGTAGGCAAGAATAAATATTGTTTTACGACAACGAATAGTGCTTTTCCAGATTGCACTGTTAGACTCATTGTAGATAATAAACTTGAAGAAGAAAATTTAAAAATAAAGAAAAAATTATTGGTTGATGCAAAATTTAAGGCTGAGATTGGAAAGCCTGCCGAACTTGAAATGATTTGCGAAGGGATAAGTTTTAAAGTCTTGGGAAATGTTGCACAACAGGCAGAAAGTCAACCCTTAACAAAAGAGGAGTGCATCGCTCAAATTGGCAAATGTGGTGAAGATTTTGAGGTTAAAAATTTACAGTTCAATGCCCAAAATGTTTTTTTTCGGAAGTCTCAATTAAACGCTTTAAGACGAGATTGCTTGCAGGGGTTAATTAGAAAATTAAGCGAAAGATATAATAAAACTATAGAAGAAAACAATTTTTTAATGGATTTTTCAAGAAAAAACGCAATTTTTGATAAAAATATCGTAATTTTTTATAAAAAAGATAAATTATTGAAAAATAAAACTTGTGATGATTATTTGGTCTACAGCCCTTCAATTTTTGATAAAAATGACATAGTTGATATTTGTAAGCAAATGAAGGAAAAGATTGTTTATTTAGATTGCCCAGTAATGGCGGACAAAGATGAAATTGATTATTTAAAGTCACTTTTAAAAGAGTGTGATAATCTTGGAATTTATGCTTCAAATTATTATGCATTAAATCTTTGTGAAAGAGAAAAGACAATAATAAGCAGTGAATTAAATGTAGTAAACAATTATTCACTTGCATTTTATAACAGTCTCGGCTTTGATAAGGTGGTTTTATCTAAGGAGAATTTCTCCTATGATGACATTTCCTTTAATGGAGAACTTTTCATTGAAAATATTTCACCTCGTTTAATATATTTCAGACATTGTCCAATGAAAGAGCATTTTAAAAGTGATTGCCAAAACTGTAAATATCGAGAAAATATAGTTTATTCTTTGGGAAATCATAAATTAACACTGAAAAGAAGAAAAATCAAACAGTGTCAGTTTTATTTAAGTGGAGAAGTTTGTAGAAGAATGGGCAAAGGGCTTGTTATTGAAGAATAAGATTAAATTTGGGGGTTGAATATATAAAATATATATGTTATAATATAAATAATTTAGGACTTGCGTAAGGTTGGAGGTAAGTGGTGGAAAAAGGATTGACATTTACATATTATGATGCACAAAAATTGGCACAGGAAGTGGGCAAGAAAGGAACGATTGTTATTCCTGATGCCTATACTTCAATTGAGCCATCTGCCTTTGATGAAATCACTTGCGAAAAATTAGTAATTGGGAAGAATATTAATAGACTTAGCGGCAAGTCTTTTTATCATGCAAACATTAAAGTAGTTGATCTTTCAAAAGCACAGATCAAAGATCTTGAACGTTCATTATTTTCCTCTTCAAATGTAAAGGAAGTTACTTTGCCTGAGTCATTAGAAACTATAGGAGAGGAAGCGTTTTGTTATTGCGACAAACTCGAGAAAGTCAATCTCCCTTTGCATGTCAGAGAAATTCGCAGATACGCTTTTCAAGGTTGCTACAATTTAAAGGATATCAAAATTCCTTATGGCGTTGAATCGATAGGACAAAATGCTTTTGCATCATGTATTCGATTGGAGAA
>CANQBU010000051.1 GCA_947589615.1 uncultured Clostridia bacterium
GCAGATGGTGCAAATGTGTATAGATTTCAAATAAGTTTCGAATTAGGAACTAGTGATAATCCTGATAAGTTTATCTATGTTTTCAACAATACATTAAATGATTCACTGTTTGATGATAGCGGTATTTGCACAATAACAGAAAACTTGCAAGAAATTAACACAGATATTAAATTAACATTTAATAAATTAACTTACTCACTCTATCATCAACAATAATTCAAATCCATGATATCTTCATGGATTTTTATTAGGCATAAAAAATCCATAAGTAAACTTTACCTATGGATTTCGGCTGAAAACTACTTGCAATTTTTTGCGGAAGAGTTTGTTTTCGAACTGCAGCCTTTTGCTTCGCTTGATGCTTCAACGTTCTTTGCTCTGGAAGACGTCTTGCTTCTTGCTTCGCTTGATGCTTCAACGTTTTTAGCTTTTGAATTTTTATTGCTTTTTGTTGAAGACTTACCGACCTTAGAGTTTTTACCAAACATAGTTTTCACCTCCTGAAATTCAAGGCTATGTGCCTTGTATAAATAGATTGTCAATTATTTCAATTTTTATACATAAAAAAAGATAACTTCATCGGTTATCTTTTATTTTATTTATAGCATATAAAAGCATATTCACTTGTGAATTGAAAATTTAATTTTATCTTATAACTTAATTACTTTTTACCTGCTGGTTTACCTGCTGTTTTTGGTGCAGGTTTCTTTTGTGTCTGAGCTTCTTTCTTGTTTTCCTTTTGTGCTTCTTCAAGCAAATCGTAATATTTGTCGAAAACAGCTATCGCAATTTCTTCATCCTCTTCAATTTTTATAACAGAATTACCATCATCGTCAGTATCTACAAGAAATACTATTGCTTCATCATCGGCGATTCCTTCAATATGATCTACAGGCTTCAAAACACAATATAATCTTTTCTCTTTTCTTACTTCATAAGGAATGACGGCAACTTGTTCAAAAGTAAGTTGTTTTCCACTTTCATCCATAAGAATAATTGGATCTTTGTTATCTTGATCTAATAGAATATCAAGCAAATCTACTGGTTTTGCGTTATTTTCATTTTCTCTTTCCATAATTAACCCCTTTTATTTTCAATAAATGTTTGCAATATAATTTGTGCCGAGATCTTATCAATGAGTTCCTTTCGCTTTTCCCTTCGAACACCGCTTGAAATTAAAATTTCTTCCGCCTCTGCCGAGGTTAAGCGCTCATCGATATATACTACATTTACACCAGAAAGTTCATGAAGTTTTTCGCCAAATTCTTGATGCAATTTTGCTCTTTCACCTATGGTTCCATCCATATTAAAAGGCATTCCCAGAGCAATTTCGTCAATATCATATTCTTTAATTAATTTTATGATATGGCTTATTGCGTCATCTTGCCCAATATTTTTGTAGACTTCGAAAGGACTTGAAATTATGCAAAGCGCGTCGGTCATTGCAATTCCTATTCGCTTATCACCATAATCAATCCCCATCTTTCTGTGCTTTTGCATTACATCTCCATTATCATTATAACCTATATCACAAATATTAGTCAAATAAAAAACAAATATTTTTTAATTTTATTTACATTCGTAAAGATTATTACCCACTCCTATTGTAACAGATAAAGGAACTTTTAAACTCACGACATTTTCCATTTCTTCTTTTAATATATTGGAGACTTGTATTTCCTCTCCTGGAAATGTATCAATTATAAGCTCATCGTGAATCTGCAAAATCAATTGACTTTTAAGACCTTCCTCTTGTAATTTTTTGTCAACTTTTAACATTGCCAGTTTTATTATGTCAGATGCTGTTCCTTGTAATGGCATATTCATGGCGACTCGCTCTCCAAATGTTCGAGTTTGATATTTCGAAGATGATAATTCAGGGATCATTCTTATTCTACCAAATTTTGTTAATGAAAATCCTGTTTCCTTTGCAGATTCGACATTATTATCCATAAATTGTTTTACTTTTGGATATTTTGTAAAATAAGATTCAATATAGTCTTTTGCTATAGCACGTGTGCTTTTTATATTTTGAGATAGGCCGTAATCACTTATTCCATATATTATACCAAAATTAACAGCTTTTGCATCACGTCTTTCATTATCGGTCACCTCATCAATGTTTTTATTGAATATATGTGACGCTGTAAGTTTATGAATGTCCTCGCCTTCTATGAAAGAATTAATTAAATTATCTTCTCCTGACATATCTGCTAAAAGTCGCAATTCGATTTGGCTGTAATCTGCGGAAACTATCTTTCCTCCATCAAATTTTGACTGAAAAATTTTTCTTAAAATTTTACCATCATCATCTCTTGTCGGTATATTTTGCAAATTGGGCTCACTACTGGACAATCTTCCAGTGCTTGTTAAAGTTTGATTAAAAGTTGTATGAATTATATTTCCATCTTTTAAACATATATTCTTATATACATCAATATAAGTGTTCACAAGTTTCGAATATTTTCTATAACGTAAAATATTATCTACAATTGGGATAAATCTGAGTTCATCAAGAATATTTGCATTGGTTGATTGTTTTTTGTTGTTATAAGATTTTATACCTAACTTCTCAAATAAGATATGTGCAACTTGTTTTGGAGAATTAATATTGAATTCTTCACCCGCATCAAAGTATATTTTTTTTACAAGTTCATCGATTTTATTTTGAAATTCATTACCGATTTCATCGAGTTTTTCTTCATTGATTTTAAATCCCCTAATCTCCATATCATATAATAATTTTGTTAAAGGCTTCTCTATTTCGCAATAAATATAAGTTAACCTTTTTTGTGATAACTCCTCGTCGAGTTCTTTATTTTTATCACTATAATTTGATACGTCCAATGTACCCATGTTAGTTTTCATCCCGGCTGTGACCAAATAATATTTTAAAGCCACATCGACATAACCCTTCATTTTTATTCCCATTTTATTGAGAATGTGAAGGTCATCTTTTGCATGTAAAGTGTATTTTGTTATATTGATATTTTCAAATTCATTTTTAAAATGCAAGCAAACATCTTCCAGTGAAATTGGTTTGTCAAATAAAGTGAAGTTTTTTTCTAAATAATAAACCTTACCATCAATAAAAAATTCCATTTTATTCAAATCATAACTAAAACTATCTGATAAAATTTTTAGTTTACTTAAAATCTCATCGTCTAATTTTATTTTTTCATTATTAACGGTCTTTTCCGCTAAGTTAAAATCAAATAACTTTTCATTCTTAATTAAAGATAAAAAATCCCACTCGATAAAAAAATTGTAAACTTCTTTATTGAAAGGAAAATTGAAAGTACAATCTTCTTCTTTCAATTTTATCTGGCATTCACGATTGATTGTGGCTAGGAGTTTCGACGTAAATGCCATCTCCTTTCCTTCTATAAGCTTCTGTTTTAATTTCCCGTTAATATATTCTATATTTTCGTAAATATTATTTATATTCTCATAACTTTCTAGCAACCCAAGTGCAGTCTTTTCGCCTACACCCTTTACCCCAGGAATATTATCAGAAGTATCCCCCATAAGACCTTTTAATTCGATTATTTGATATGGCTTTAAATTAAATAATTCTTTTAATCTTTGAGGTGTAACTTTGTCGACTTCGCTAACTCCTTTTTTTGTGAGCCAGACGGTCGTATCATAATCTATTAATTGAAGCAAGTCTCTATCTCCTGATAAAATTATTTTTTCACCATCAAATTTTTTTGTTAGCGTTCCTATAATATCATCAGCTTCAATCCCCTCTTGTTCAAAAAATTTTATGCCCATTATTTTGAGCATATCTTTTATTACAGGAAATTGCCTCCTCAGTTCATCTGGCATAGGTTTACGCTGCATTTTATAATCACTATAAATTTCATTCCTAAAAGTCTTTCTGGTGTGGTCAAAAGCAACGATAATATGTGTAGGCTTTTCTTCTTGTAAAATTTTTAACAAAATATTGGCAAATCCAAAAACCGCTCCCGAAGGATTGCCCATGTGATTAGAAAGAAACGGAAGAGCATAATACGCTCTGTTCGCTATGCTGTTTCCGTCCACAAATAAAATTTTGGTCATATTACCTCATAATTTTTAAAAATTTAAAATTTGTCCAGCATTGTCAAGTTTAAATAAACTTCTAAATGTATCAGGAATTGCTATTGTTAATACCAACAAAATAGTCATAACAATTAAAAGAATAAAAAACACAATTTTTAAAGGACTTCCAAAGAAATTAACAGCTGCATATGCCAAAGCTATCACCAAGCCTCCATAAATAGAAACATATTGCATCCATAAGGCCATTTCTTCCATACCATATATATTTACATAGCATAAAAATCCTATGTAAACTATAGTTATACAAGCTAGTATAAAATATAATGTAGATTTCATATTACCCTCCGACTCTATTTTACAACATTTTTTTAAAAATTGCTATCATTTGAATTGTCTTTTTTTAATTTTTTATCATGTTTTTTCTTATTTTCAAGTGGTTTTATCTTTTTGTGCTTATTTTCTTTCTTATATTTGTTGTTTTTCTTATTTTTTTTTAACAATTTTTTAGGAATTGTTCCATCATCAGGCAAACTTTCATTTAAAGAATCAGGATTGGCCAGCAAGTCTTTAAATAATTTTAAAGTTTTGCTCATGTAAAATCCATCAGCTATCCTTTCATCCAACGACATTCCGCATGTAATAAATTTCCCCAATTTTATCTCTTTATTATTTTCAACATAAGGCTCTATTTTTTCTTTTCCCATGGCAACAAACATAGACGTAGTTCCAAAATTATACAAATGGTGATAAATATATGGAAGTTTTATTGATTTAAGATTGGTTAAAAAGCAACTTGTGTGAAAAGGGCTAGCCTTTACAAGACTCTTTGGCAACATCCCATGCCTGTCAAGCCATCGACAAAAAGCCATAGCCCATCTAAATAAAAAGTCAGGTAATTTGCAAAACATGCCGGCAATTCTTGTAGTATCATGCACTGTATTGTCTTGAGTATTCTTCGCTATCTCATCATCAACAATTTTTGCAATTTCTGCCAAGCTTTCCCTTCCTGTAAAATAAAATTTACATGTGACATCTTCAGCATTATCTTCAAGTTTCTTTTTTATATCCAATGAAATACTTATATAATTTCTTTGATAAATAGAACCTCTCATAATAAAACGGTTCATTTTTTCTCTAGTATAAAAAACCCTCACAAGTGCAGCAAACATTATGTGCATATATGTATAGTGATTGCCACTTCGTCTTTCTCTTGTAATAAATTCATCAAGAGGACCACAAGGAGCTTTGACATTAATATAGTTTACCGCATCAATCCTTTGTGGCATAAAAAATGGTTCAGCTTTTTCTATTATTGTCAATCCCTTAACTTTTTTACCATCATTTCTGTGTCCAAACATTTGAATCTCCTCCACACCTAACTAATTTATTATAACTTAAAAATATAATATTGCAAAATAAATTTTTAAATTTAATAAAAATTATTAAAAATCTATACACATGTTATGAATTTTTCATAATAAAACTTCAGAGAAAATTTTCATGTAATTTTAGCAAATCACAAATCTTTTACAATTTTTATGCGTTTTCGATGATTTTCGAACTCTTGGGTTATAATCTACAATTCTTTATGATAAAAAATAAAGCCTGTGTTTTCACAGACTCTATTTGGGTTTACGCCACTTCTTTTCTAGGTATGATTGCACATTCAAGATATTTATTCAGTGCTTGGATTGAGGCCGGCATTGCTCCCGGCTCGTAAGGATTGCCATTACTATCGACACCAGAGCCATCCTTCCATTGAAAACCTGTGCGTTGTCCGTTTTCTGACGCATCCTTTGTAACAATAAGTGATTCCTTCAAGTTTTTAATATGATCATTATCATTTATATTTGAATCGTTACGATATACTTTATGTATATGCCAAAGAACATGATCAGTATTTTTTATAAGATTGCCTTTTTCATCTAATCCTTTATATTCGCAAAGTAAACGAATCTCTTCAGGATTATCAAATAGTTTACTCATATCTCGAGATGTATAATACCCCCCCCCAGTCATCTCGCCACCATCAAAATCAACTGTTTTGTCATAAGTCCATGCAGGCCAAAATCCTAAAAGTTTAAACACGACGGTAAGATCTCCGCCTTGTTCTTCATATTTTTCGCCATTCCAAAAATATGGCTTATTCGAAGGAGCACCGGTTGCATCAAATAATAGAGGGTTAACATAACGATATCTCATTGCTTTCATAACATCACTAAGTCCGTCATTAATTTTGCCAAACCACTCGGCATATTTATCAAAAGTTTTATTAACAGCATCATAAGCAAAACCTTCGCTATAACCTTTATCCGTGCAAATCTTACTAAGAGTGTTGTAGCACAATGCATCATAGAAACCATTGAAGTAACAACTCATATTCGTTTTATTTTCCATTGTTATTGCCGAATTTGATTCTACAAACACTACATTTTCAAAGAAAACTTGGTCGCCGGGAAAGGACAATTGATAGCAAGTCCACGAAGCATATCTTATTACACTGTTTTTTATGTTGCTAAAACTTCCTATATTTTCTCGATTGCCATCTCCCACGGCATCATCGTAGAAAGAATTTATCTTTGCCAGATATTGAATATCGCAATAATATGCATTGCCAATTCTAAACACCATTGCCTGATTTGCTCTCTTAATTTCCGATGTTGGATTTGAACCCATTAATACTAAATTATAAATGCCATAGAAAGCCGCGCCATTATGATATCCATATTTGCTTGGATCGGTATTTTCCAATAAGTAGGTATTCCTTGCCATTAAATTTATATGATACCCATTTCCAAAAATTGTTGTTTTGCTAAGTTTGTTTTCTCTGGATTTATCGGTAACAACACGGTCTAAGAATAAGTTACTATTTATATCATTCTTTTCCACCTCGCCTGGACCGTATAAGTCTGTGTGAAGCACTAGATTGTCGTTTTCGTAATATCCATCGGCATCAAAAACATTTACAAGTTTTTTATCAGCAGTGTCATTTAGTATATTAAAATTGAAATAACAGTTTTGTCCACCTACCACACCATCTCCAGCCACAGTTTTTAAGAATGCAAACGCATTTTCTGATGGCTCGACAATTATTTTTCCTTTTTTATCATCAGTAGGCTTTGCTATCTTTGTCCAATCTTCCAATTCATCGAAATTTCCAAAATAATCGTTATAAACATCAGACTCGGTAAGTCCACCAAAATTTCCAAAATATATTCTTGCATAGTCTTGTGCCTGCTCTGTATAAATGTCTACCCAGATGTAACCACCATTGTTTTTCCCGTTTTGTCCTGACACTATTTGACCGTTGACATCTTGCAAAACATATTCGCCATTATATTGAACAATCTTGTAGGTGTTTTCTCCAATTAAAACTGTATCCCCCATTTGTGAGGTTAAAATACCCTTATTATCATTCCCAACATAGCGATAAAAATTCCATGTGATTGTATCTAAAGATGCTTTTGTTCCACTAATGATATTGCTGAGAACTTTAAGAGGAATTTTGAAATAATCGACCACTTCTCCGTTATAATAACTATGTTTTGCGAATACACGCACCTGTTGATAACCTTTGTGTATATCTTTATCTTTTCCACTATCAAAACTCATTGAGTCATTAACGAAAGTTATGCTTTGGATGTTGACTTTTACAATTTGTAAAGAAATGTTAAGTTCGCCATGAACAAGAGAAATTGTTTGATTGAATTCGTTCCCGCTGAATGTAATAATAATTTCTTTATCAACTGCCGAATAATCAACACGCCATCCTTCACCACCATTCAAATCTACTTTAAACAATTTTGCAAAATCTGAATTTGTCTTTGTGTCCCCAAGTCCGCCCAACAAATTTGTCGTATCAAAATTCAATTTCAGTGTGAGATTGTCTTGTATATTGCTTGGCAATTTGATTTGTAGGTTCTTGTTCTCTGCTACGCTTTCAACTTTCTCCAATGTTTGCAAATCCCCACCCGTGCGTGTAAATGATAGCTCAATGCTAAAATCTGCAAGGTATATTTTTTCAAGGTTAAAGGAAATTATAATGCCATCACACTCAAATGTTAGTTTGTATGTTGTTCTGGTATCTATTATTATCTTTGAGCCAGAGATTTCCTCCCAACTAGACTCGTTGATTTGATAATTTATTGGGCTAGCAATTTTCTGCTGGTCTACACGCCCTTTTTCGACTTCCAATGTAAGTGAATCAAGAAGGGTTTTATAGGTTTCATTGGCTGAAATTGGTATATCAGAGCATGTTACATTTAAAAACTCCGCTTTTGCACTAACTTTAATCTTCAAATTATAAATTTTTGTTCCCACACTTAATTTTATTGAAATATTATCCTTTTCTTCACAAACCAATTTACTTGTCAATGTAATTATATTCCCTTCTCGTGTAACACCAACATGTGCATTTCCTTCAATTTTTAC
>CANQBU010000052.1 GCA_947589615.1 uncultured Clostridia bacterium
GTGTGCAAAGTATGATAGAGGAGCCGATTAAACACTAAAGAGTGTCAGTAAGTCCGGAGTGTGATAGCGCAAAATAAAGAAATGATTCGTTGAAGAACATGCGTACACAATATGGAGATTATATGAAACCAGTACAGGCTAAATTCATTACATGGTGAAACTATAATGTATCCGAAAAGGTCATACATAGAGTATCTGCACCAATAAAATATCGTTTAAAAATTAAGGAGGAGCCAGTGAATCAACAAACGGTTTATATTGCATTTTCCACAGACATTATACATAGCGGTCATTTATCAATCCTAAACAAAGCTGTTTCGTTGGGTAGTTTGACGGTCGGGGTATTATCTGACACTGCGGTGGCGAGTTTTAAGCGTTATCCGCTTCTTCCCTATGCTGAAAGAAAGAAGCTCTTTGAAAACCTAAAAGGTGTGGATCGTGTTGTCTGCCAAGAAACCATGAGTTATCACGATGTTATCGAGCAACTGCACCCGGATATTGTCGTTCACGGTGACGATTGGAAGATGGGATTTCAGAAACCTCTTCGTGAAGAGGTTATATCACTTTTGTCTGCGTATGGTGGCAAGCTTGTTGAATTCCCGTATACCAACGACCCAGAGCTTAGGGCAATAGAGAATCGCTATCGTGCCGAAGCCGCACTACCGGACGTTCGGCGAGGCAGGCTGAAGAAAATGCTTGGACTTAAGGGGTTTGTCACGGCAATTGAAGCTCACAGCGGCATAACTGGTTTGATTGCCGAGCAGACAAAAGTTTTGCAGGACGGCAGGACATATCAGTTTGACGCTATGTGGATAAGTTCCCTTTGCGACAGTACCGCCAAGGGTAAGCCGGATATCGAACTTGTTGACATGACAAGTCGTTTCCGAACGATTGATGACATAATGGAAGTCACGACAAAGCCGATCATCTTCGATGGCGACACCGGCGGACTCACCGAGCATTTTGTCTACACTGTCAGAACACTTGAGCGCATGGGCGTGTCGATGATTATTATTGAGGACAAGACAGGGCTTAAGAAAAACTCACTTTTTGGCATCGATGTCCAGCAGACCCAGGACAGCATAGAGAATTTCAGCGCCAAGATTGCGGCGGGCAAAAAAGCACAGAAGACGAAAGATTTTATGATTTGCGCCAGAATAGAAAGCCTGATTCTTGAAAAGGGTATGGAAGACGCGCTTACTCGTGCATTTGCGTTTGTTAATGCAGGAGCCGACGCTGTCATGATACATAGCCGCAAGAAAGACCCAAATGAGATCAAGGAATTTATTGCCAAATTCCGCCAACAGGATAGAACAACACCTATTGTCTTAGTGCCTACTTCTTTCAACACAGTGTATGAGGAAGAGTGGAAAGAACTTGGGGCAAATATCATTATCTATGCTAACCAGCTAACTCGGACAGGCTTTCCGGCTATGCAGAACGCGGCAAGGACAATTTTGGAAAACCACCGTGCGAAAGAATGCGACGACATTTGCATGCCGATCAAAGACATCATCACGTTGATTCCGGAGGAAAGATAATTCATCAAGGAGACTATCACATGAGATATGCTGTTGTAACAGGATCGACAAAAGGTATCGGGAAAGCTATTGCAGAAAAGCTTTTGAGCGAGGGTTGGTTTGTGTTTGTTAATTACGCCAAAGATGATAAGAGCGCTGAAGAATTTGTGGAAACGCACAAAGAACTGAGAAATTACTTTCAAATTATAAAGTGTGAATTGTCAAGCTATGGCAATGCTAAGGCGTTTGTTAAAGAGATTCTTGATACTGCAACGTGTATAGATTGCCTTGTATTGAATTCTGCTGTTACAGATACAAGCCCATTTGAAGAAATCACCAGGGAAAAATGGGAATATGTTATGAACACAAATGTTAATGTTCCCTTCTATATTATACAGGGATTATATAATAATATAGTCGAAGATAAAGGCAGAATAATATTCATTGGTTCAATATGCGGTGTGTATCCTCATGCAAGGTCTTTGGCCTACGGAGTTTCTAAAGCGGGGGGGGCACCAAATGGTGAAAGAACTTGTCAAATTCTTTGAACCCAAAAGGATTACGGTAAACGCTGTGATTCCCAGCTTTGTTGAAACGCCTTGGCAAAGTACCAAGGCTCCTGATCACAGGAAAAGGATAGAAGACAAGATAGCGCTGCACAGATTTGCATATCCTGAGGAGATTGCAAGTTTATGCTGGGAAATAATCAATAATCAGTATATCAATGGTGCAAATCTTAGAATTGATGGCGGATATTGCTACTGTTAGGAGGAAAAAATGAAAGCACTTATTATGGCTGCAGGAAAGGGAAGCCGTATTTCCGATAAGATAAGCGGAATCCCTAAATCTACACTGCCTTTAGATGACGGTACTCCGATAATAAGACGCAGCGTTATAAATATGCTCGAAAAGAATATTGAGGTTGTCGTATGTGTCGGCTATAAAAAGGAACTTATCAAAGAGGCGCTAAAAGGGCTTTCGGTAAAGTACTATGAAAATCCTTTTTACTCTATCACAAATAACATAGTGAGTCTCTGGTTTGCAAGAGAAGAATTCGGGAATGATGATATTCTGCTTACAAGCGCAGACATTTATTATCCCAAAGAATTTCTTGATATGGTTGCTGATTCAAAGGAAGCATTATCTATGATAGTCGCCAGTGACAGAATTGACAGTGGAGATTTTTATTTTTCGGTTGATAACAACGGGATAATAACGGAATACGGGCCTGATACCCCTCATGAAAAGAGGAGTTTTGAATATATGGGTATAACTTGTATAAAGAAGGAAAAAACTGCAGAGGTCAAGAAAATAATCGAAGAATATATTGAAAATGAGAAATTCAACATGTATTTTGAAGACATGGTCATTTCTCTCAATATGCAGACAAAAGAGAAAATAGCCTTCATAGACGTCAAGGGGCATTTCTGGAGAGAATTCGATTTTTATGAGGACTATCTGGCTATCTTGGCACATGAGAGGAGGAAATGAGTTGGACATAAATAAAATATCAGATATTGCTCACGGTATGAGGGAAGATATAATTGAAATGTGTTATTGCTTGGGAAATAACGCCGCTCATTTAGGCGGCTGTATGTCCTTGGTCGAACTGCTGGCTGTGTTGTATTTTGGACATCTCAGATTTGATCTAAATGATTTCAAGAGCGAATCCAGAGACAGAGTAATCATGAGCAAAGGACAGGGCTCAATAGCTATGTATGCAGCTATGCACCGTGTGGGTATTATTAAAGATCTGTCAGAAGTCGGCGGCTTGCTTGGAGAAAGCAATATTTACTATAAGCAGACTGTGCGTAATACAGACTATGGTATTGAGTTTTCATCGGGCAGTCTTGGGCAGGGCCTTGCATATGCTTTAGGTATTGCTTGGGCATTAAAAAAGAAAAATAACAGTACATCAAAAGTATACGTCTTTTTAGGTGACGGCGAGTGCGACGAGGGCTCTGTATGGGAGGCAGCATCACTTGTTGGACATTTACAGCTTGACAATATTGTAGTTTTAGTTGACAGGAATGCTTTGCAGATAGACGGATTTACTTATAATATAAACAGAATGGACATGATGGAAGAAAGATGGTCGGCATTTGGCTTTAATGCTGTTACAATAGACGGTCATAACATCGGCGAAATAAACAGAGCGTTGTCGTTTACAAGTCATGGCAAACCATATGCTGTTATTGCAGATACCGTAAAAGGCAAGGGAATAAGTTTTGCCGAAAACGAGTCAGAATGGCACCAAAATGTTTTGACTGATGAACTTTATAAAAGATCGATGTTTGAAATCAGAGGTAATAATGATACTTTATGATAAGAAAATGATAGACGAAATACATGAGCAGGGAAGCAGGGGCATAGTTGGCTATATGCTCGAAAAACTGAGCAAGCAGGATCACCGTATTATAGCTGCTTATGCGGACGTAGGAAGCCGGTTTGGATTGATACAGAAAATGAGCGGGTCAGGTCTGCAAGTCAGTATAGCAGAGCAAAGCCTTATAGGAATAATAAGCGGAATTTACCATGAAGGCTTTATTCCGTTCGGAGTTGCATATGCCCCCTTTATAACCATGCGTGCCGCCGACCAGATAAGAATGAGTATTGGTGAAATGGGTTTAGGAATAAAACTCATAGGAGGTTCTGCCGGATTGGTATCTGGAAATTTAGGGGCGGCCTCTATGGCACTTGATGATATTGCAATGATGCGGGCCATTCCGAATATCTCGATATTTTCGCCTGCCGATTGTTTTGAAGCGGCAAAAATGATGGAAGTTGCATCCGCAACGGATGCCCCATTCTATATTAGGATGACAGGTGGCAACAGTATTCCCCGTATTTATTCTGAAGATTTTGACTACAGAATAGGGAAAGCCGACATAGTTGCAGAAACAGGCAGAGATGTTGTTGTATATGCTTCAGGTATGCAAGTTCACAGTTCAATTAAGGCGGCTGAAATGTTAATAAAGGATGGAATAGGCTGCACCATAGTTAATATGAGTTCAATAAAACCTATAGATGAAAAAATGATATGTAGTCTTTGTGATATACGCTTAGCCGTAAGCGTAGAAGAACACAACGCTATAGGAGGATTGGGCAGCGCCGTGGCAGATGTTCTGGCGACGCATTCAAGGTCTCAAAAGCTTGTAAAGATAGGTATAAACGATGAATATCCCAAGCCGGATACATATGAAAATCTTTTAAACAAATACGGTCTGACTTCGGAAAAAATTTATATGCGAATTAAGAATTTGATGCGATAAGGAACGATATGATGGAAGAAAAGGGCAAAAACAGAAAATTAGAGCCGGGGGGGTACATACCTTGGGTAGATACTGCTAAAGGTATCGGAGTCATACTGACGATAATTGGTCATCTTTGGTATTATAGCAACATACCTACAATAACTACAATAATATATTCTTTTCATGTTTCGATGTTTTTCATTCTTTCGGGATATGTTTTTTCAAGGAACGAGCATGAGTCCTATGGTGTTTTTCTTAAGAAAAAGGCTGAAAGACTTTTACTGCCGGCTTTTTTGATCATGCTTATATTTTCGCCGTTGAATGTATTTTTAAGAATTCGTAACGGCGAATTTTACCTTCTGGATGTACTATTGAATATGTTTTTCTTTAAGGGGAGGGTTATATTGGGATTGGCATATTGGTTCTTCGTTGTAATCTTTGAAATTATGGCAATCGAGGGCCTGTTATCAATCACCACAAAAGATCTGCGCTTGAAGTGGTCAGTTGCAATTTTAAATTTTTTGCTGGGATATATATTATATAAATCCCAATTATTTTTTGATTTCTTCGGAGTACATAAAGCAATCATTGCTTACGGCTTTTTTGTATTCGGAAATATACTTCATGATATGAACTTAAAGTATAACTCATGCAAGGAACATTTTAAGAATATTATAATTTTAAGCTGCTTTATTGCATGGATGATCGCTGGAGTATTTTGTAATAAAAGTGTCAGTATGTATGCTTTGAGTTTAGGCAGATTTTGGTTCTTTATAATATCAGGAATTACCGGAAGTATAGTATACTTTAAAATATGCGGCATTATTGATAAATATATTTCTGTATTCAGAAAGTTTGCGCCGAATACGGTATTTATAATAGGCACTCATGTAATCGTTACTGCCGCTTTTGGCAAAATAATGACAAAGCTTCAATTGGACCATACCTATATTTACAGCATCACAGCATTTATATTTGCAATTGTTCTGGCGTTTATGTATTTGCCGGTATGTAAAATTGTAAATAAAAAATTTCCAATTTTAAACGGGAGAGTGAGCAAATCAAAATGAAAGTAACATCACTTATTGAAATCATCGGCGCCGACTTCTATTCCGGTGTTCCAGATTCCCAGCTTCGTGCCTTTTGCGACTACCTGATCGACAGATACGGCACCGACCCGAAACACCACATCATCGCTGCTAACGAGGGAAACGCGGTTGCTCTTGCCGCAGGCTATCATCTTGCAACCGGAAAAAATCCAGTCGTGTATATGCAGAACTCCGGCGAGGGAAACGTCATTAACCCCATTGCAAGCCTGATGAACGACAAGGTTTATGCGATCCCCTGTGTGTTCATAATTGGCTGGCGCGGCGAGCCTGGCGTTCACGACGAGCCGCAGCATATATATCAGGGAGAGGTAACGCTTAGGCTGCTTGAAGATATGGACATCGCGTACTTTGTCATATTCAAAGATACAACCGAAGGCGAACTTGCTGCAAAGATGGAAGAGTTTCAAAAAATGCTCGCAATGGGAAAGCAGGTCGCGTTTGTAGTCAGAAAAGGTGCACTTGAGTTTGACAACAAGATAAAATATGAGAATGCCAATACAATGAACCGCGAAGAGATAATCAGGCATATCGTCGAGCACACAGGCAACGATCCGATTGTATCAACTACCGGCAAGGCAAGCCGTGAATTGTTTGAATTACGCGAGGCGAGAGGGGAAGGTCATGAGAAGGATTTTCTGACTGTCGGCTCAATGGGTCATGCGTCCTCAATTGCGCTCGGCATAGCGATCCAAAAACCTGACAGAAAAATCTGGATCATCGACGGCGATGGTGCTGCGCTTATGCACATGGGCGCGATGGCGGTGATTGGGGCAAACGCGCCTGAGAACATTATTCACATCGTTATCAACAACGGTGCGCACGAAACGGTCGGCGGTATGCCAACGGTTGCCGAGAAGATTGAGCTTGTAACAATCGCTAAGGGCTGCGGGTATCCAAATGCGGTAAGTGTGGATAATTTTGAAGACCTTGATGCGGAATTGGGAGCCGCAAAGCTGAGAAATGAACTGAGTCTGATTGAGGTGAAATGCTCGATTGGGGCAAGGGATGACCTTGGTAGACCGACGACTACTGCGAGAGAGAATAAAAATAACTTTGTGGATTATCTGAGATAGAAAAGCAATGTCGATTCAGATAATAGCGATAAGGATAGCTGTTGGTTAAAGATGAGCTTTATCGCAAAGGTTGAGAGTCGGATGACATGGAAGGTGTCATAGCAGACGACGGCGCCGGGGAAGCAGGAAGAAGTAATCTAGGGCTTTAAGGAATCGAGGGGATGCGGGGGAATCCCCTCAAAACGGTTTCGGGCAGGGGCTGGGTTATGCAGAGAGCCCTGCTTTCTAATTGCGTGGCGGAGGAATGGAACCAGGTTCTGCTACAAGAGTCAGTCCATGTTGCCATAGCGGTTACTCCTTTCTGGAAATCCAATCGTCGCGTTCCGCCTTTTGGGCTTCTCCTTTTCTGCCCTCTCCATATTTTAAAACTGTATTTTTAATTCCACCCTGACAGGAGCCTTCACATATCCGGCAAATGCCTCTCCGTCAGACGGTTTCCCCACAATGCTGCCGTAATGCGTAGGGATCACTACGTCCGGGCGGATAGTGTCCGCAAGCTCTGCCGCTTTTTTCACATCCATTGTATAAGTGCCGCCGATAGGTATCAGCGCGACATCACACTTGACCGCCTTTGCTTCTTTCGTAGCATCCGTATCTCCCGCAATATAGATTCGTTTCCCTCCGATTCGCAGCACATAGCCTACCCACTCGGCACTCTTCGGGTGAAACGGTTTTAGGATGTTGTAAGCCGGAACCGTCTCAAATTCCAGCCCCTCCACTTCCCGGTAAACACCCGGCTTTACCGTCACGATCTGCTTTACCAGACCGGAAACCTCCTGCGCTTTGCCCAACATTTTCTCCGGCACCACAAGAAGCGTACCGCTGTTCGCTGCTTTCCCGATGTCCTCCGGGGAAAAATGGTCATAGTGGTCATGCGTGATCAGGATGTAGTCCGCATCATGTGCTTCCATCTTCATTTGAAACGGATCAATATAAATCTTCTTGTCCTCATCCCTGATGCGGATGCTGTTCTGGGTAAATACTTCGATATTTTCAGTCATGATAATAAACCTCCCGTCATATATCATTTGGTATTTCAAAATGCTTTCGATAAATCAACTCTTCCCATTCTTCCATGGTGACAAACAGGTTTCCTTTCGGAGAAAAAGTCTACCGGCTGTCCTTAAACGGCGGCATGACCTGCCCCAACCAGGACGGCACAGTCGGAACCGGCGGCTGTATCTTCTGCAGCGCCGGAGGTTCAGGAGGCTTTGCAGCCTCTGCGTTCCTGCCTGTCAGGGAACAGATCGCACAGGCCAAGGCACGGATTGCGTCAAAAACAGGCTGCCGCAGATTTATCGCCTACTTCCAAGCTTACACCAATACCTACGAGCCTGTCAAACGGTTGCAAAGCCTTTTTTCAGAAGCGATTTCCCAATAGTTACTTTTCACGGGGTGGGGAAATAAATAGAACACTGTGGTTCGGATAATTGAACGGACTACAGTGTTTTTATTT
>CANQBU010000053.1 GCA_947589615.1 uncultured Clostridia bacterium
CGCTCAAATAACTTTACTTTACTATTAATTGAAATTAAAAAAAGACTGGAAAATCTCCAGTCTTTTTTGTATAATATATTTGTATACTTTAACAAGCTCATTTAACTGTTAAGTTAAAATGAATTGTCATTTGTTTGGTAAAAATATTATTTGTTTTTTGATATTGACTTTTTGATAATACGGATATATAATTATAGATATAAAAGAGGAATAGTAAATGTATTATTATAATTATGGCTTTGTAAAAGCGGAGGAAAATAAAAGAAATTCCAATATCATTGATATTTACTATGGCTACAAAGACATGCCATATCATATTCATAAAAATCGTGCATTTGATTTTATTATGGCAACTATGCCATTTTTAAGGCATTTTGGGGATAAAACAATTAACAGTTTCAAAAAGGAATCAAAAACTGATCCTGTCGAAATGTTAAATAAATACATGAAAGGAATGACAATAATTTTTGCTACTGAATTAAATTCGTATGATGAATATATTAATGGGTGTCAAAATCGTATAGTTGGTGTTACAAGCATGAATACAGATGGCAAAATTAATGAGCCTATGATAGACAATGTTGACTTTGATGAACTTTATCCTACACAAAACAAATCGGTCGAAAATAGTTCATCTGATATTCAAAAGGGCTATGATTCTTATATAGATTTAGAATAAAACATATTAAAACATTTTTCGCGAGAAAATTTAATTAATTTTATATTCAATACTTTTCTTAAAATATTATATAAAAAATATTCTTAAAAATTTCTATTAGTTTACTTGAGAATATTTTTTATTTATGCTACAATTATTATGAGTCTGCGATTATTCGTTTAAAAGGAAATATATGTCAACTTTTCAAGTTTCCAAACATAAACAAAATAAAACAAATAGAAATTTAAAAGCAGTCGCCGGATGGACGATTTTAGGCGTTTCAACTTTAATTTTCTTGTTTTCTGCGACAAGGTTGTTGCCATTTTTGCAACAATTCTTTTTGGGTATATTAGGTGTTTTTATTTATCCGTTAACTGTTTTAGGCGTAATTATTGCATTGGCGCTTTTGAACAATAAAAGGTATGTTATGCCTAAAAAGTATGCAATTTTTTTGGCTTTAAGTTTAATTGTGTTTTTAATGATTATTCAGTTAATTTTAATTGGCTCACCGAAAGGCAGAAGTTTTGGAGAGTATTTGGCATTGAATTATACGAAAAAATTTACTGCAGGTGGTATTATAATAGGGTTTTTGCCAACATGCATGGCTAAATTAATGGGACTTCCTGCCACATATATTTTGCTGTCTATTATATTTGCAGTTTGTGTAGCATTTTTTGTCGAGGCAATTATTTCATTGAGAAAAACAGAGCAAAGCGAGAAACCAATTAAATTGCAAATTAAAGAAAAAAAAGTTGAAAAACCTATTCATATATCAGCATTAGCTGAAAATCCAAAGATTTCCCAAAAACGCGAAGAAGTAAATGTAATGTATGGAGGCAATCAAGAGCAAGAAGAAAAACGTGAATTGACGGCACGAGAAAAGCTTGGATTAGTTGGCGGGTATAAACAACAGGTAGGACAACCATATAGACCTGAAGAGGTTGTTTTGCCACAGGATAAAAAGGAAAAAGAAACTGTTCCACAAGGAATGTCAATGAGAGAATATTTGCTTTCTCCTCCAAAACTTGATCTGGATAAGTTTAGAGAAAGGCAGGATAGAATAACAAAAATAAATTTTGCAAATTCTAATTTTCAACAAAGAAACACTGAAATACGGGATTCAGCACCTAATGTTCAACCAATAAATACTTCATCTGAAGAAATTCAATCGAATATTTCGCAGTTGAAAGAAGAGCCAATCCAAGCTCAGTCTTCAAATGACTATCAACCAACATGGCAGGTAAATTTGCCAGATATAAAGCCTGAAGAAATAACAAATGAAGCCGAAAACATTGTGCGTTCGGTGTTTATGCAAGAAAAGATAGAGAGGAAAGAAGATTCTAAGCGAGAAGATGAAGAGCAATCAAATAAAACTTTCAGCGATCTCAGAAGAGAGGGTGGCTTTAATAGGGAAGAAAACTTAGAAATAGACAAAAGGGAAGAAAGAAGCACTTTTGAAAGAAACGATTTCACAAGAAGAGATAATTTTACTCGGGACAATTTAGACAGGAATAATTTTTCTCGTGAAGATAGATTTAATAACGAAGATAAAAATGAAGACGATTTTATCGAATCAAGGGATATGGGAGAGGACATCTTTAAATCTAGCGCTCGTGAATTAAATCGAGAAAATGCATTCAATCGTGATAATGCAGAACAACCTAAAAAAGAAAGATCGCTAGCCGAATTTGTAAAAGATGAATTTGTTGAAGGCAAGCAAAATGAAGTTGTTGAAGATAAAGAATTTATTAACTTTGATGATATAGAAGAAAAACCAGAAGAAAAAGAAGAAGTAAAACCTCAACGGAATAATCTCTTAACTTCAAGAGATAGAGAAAGAGGTGAATTTTTAAAACCATTAAATATAGATAGATTTGACAGTCAAGAAGAAAAACCTATGGATGAAATGGAAAAGAGAAAGAGATTTGTAAGTCTTGACGAAGACAACAAAAAAGAAGAGACATTTAAGCCTTATAAATACAAACGCCCATCACTTGATCTTTTAACAACTGTATCAGATGACCCCGCAACTTTTAATAGTGACATGCCTTTGAAGAGAGTTGCGCTTGAAAATGTTCTTGAGAATTTTGGGGTTCCAGCAAAAGTTCAAAATGTTGTTGTCGGTCCAACGGTTACAAGATATGAGATAGAAATGCCGGAGGGTATTTCAGTCAAAAAAATACTCTCAATGGACGCTGATATTGCCTATGCACTTTCTGCCAATGGAGAAATAAGAATTGAAGCACCAATTCCTGGAAGAAGTATGGTTGGAATAGAAGTTCCAAATTCAAGAATTGCTAAGGTAAGTGTCAAAGATATATTATCATCTAAAGAATTTGCTTCAAGTTCATCGGCACTTACATTTGCACTTGGAAAGGATATTACGGGTAATGTCAAAGTTTGCAATTTGCAAAAAATGCCACACCTTCTTGTTGCAGGGACAACGGGTTCGGGGAAAAGTGTATGTTTAAATACAATTATAGTGTCATTATTATATAAATCTTCACCTGATGAAGTTAAGTTTATAATGATTGACCCAAAACAAGTTGAGTTGTCAATGTATGAAGGCTTGCCTCATATGGTTGTGCCAAAGGTTATAACCGACCCAACTAAGGCGGTTAACGCACTACAATGGGCTGTTGATGAAATGGAAAGGAGATTCAATTTAATTTCCGAAGAACGTGTGAGAAACATTGATGAATATAACCAAATTGACAGAGTTTTGCAACACAAAGTCAGAAAAATGCCATATATTGTGATCATTTTTGATGAATTTGCGGATTTCATGGCTGTTGCTAAAAATGAGATAGAGGATAAAATCAAAAGATTAGCGGGAAAAGCAAGAGCTGCTGGAATCCATCTTATTCTTGCGACACAAAGACCTTCAACCGATGTTGTTACTGGGACACTAAAAGCAAATTTGCCGGCAAGAATAGCATTTAAAGTTGCAAGTTCAGTTGATAGTGGAGTTATAATGGGGTCTCCTGGTGCTGAGAAGTTGCTTGGTCATGGGGATATGCTTTATAAACCTGCTGATGCAGCGCCTGCCAGATTGCAAGGTTGCTTGATTGAAACGCAGGAAACAAAAGATGTTGTAAATTATATTATAGAAAACAATGAGGAAATATTTGACGAAGAAGCATTCAATGCTATAAATAATCCTAATAAAGCAAATACGAAAGAAGGTGGCGAAAATAACGGAGTAGATCCATTATTGCCACAGGCATTAAAAATATGTATTGATAATGGTGTGGCTTCGACCACGATGGTTCAAAGAAAATTGTCTATTGGCTATCCAAGGGCTGCAAGAATTGTCGACCAAATGGAAGAAAGGGGATATATCTCCAGTGCAGAAGGCTCAAAACAACGTTCAGTTTACATTTCAATAGAAGAATTTTATTCAATTTTTGGAGATATATATGACTAAGGAAGAACTTATTAAAAAAAATATTTCCGCCATTAGTTTGGGCTGTGATAAAAATAAAGTAGATTTAGAGAAAATGCTTGGGAGATTAAAAGAATATGGCTTTACAATCACGGAAGAATTAGAAAGAGCTGATATTGTAATAGTAAACACCTGTGCTTTCATTCAAATTGCTCAAGAAGAGGCTATAGGCACCATAATCAAAATGGAAGACTACAAGAAAAATGGCGTAATAGAGAAATTGATTGTAACTGGATGTTTTCCTGAACGAAACTATGAACAACTCAAAGATAATTTCCCTGGTGTTGATTTATTTTTAAAAATAAGGGAAAATGACAAGATTTGTGAAAAATTGGAGGAATTATATGATGTTCCACCAGCAAAAATTAACAAAACTTTTCAAAGGGTTTTAACATGTGGCTCAACTTATGCATATTTAAAAATTGCAGATGGCTGCAATAATGTCTGTTCGTATTGCACTATTCCTCGGATAAGAGGACGATATGTAAGTTATCCTATTACCGACCTTGTAGATGAGGCAAAAAACTTGGCGGATAGAGGAATAAAGGAAATTATTTTAGTAGCTCAAGATACAACTAGATATGGGGAAGATTTATATGGAGAAAATTCTCTTATAAGGTTGTGCGACAAATTATCAAAAATAAATGGAATAAAGTGGATACGTATTCTATATGCATATCCAGAGAAAGTAAGTGATGAACTACTTTCTTACATAGTGCAAAATGATAAGATGTGCAAATATCTTGACATTCCATTGCAGCATATTGATGATGAGATACTTGTAAAAATGCGTAGACATTTAGGCGAAGATAAAACAAGAGAATTAATAGAAAATATAAGGATAAATTATTCACAGATAAGCCTAAGGTCGACATTTATTGTCGGACATCCAGGTGAAGATGGAAAAAAATTTAAAAAATTATGTGATTTTATAGAAAAAGGGTCTATAGATTATGCCGGCTTTTTCCCTTATTCAAGAGAACCGAATACTGCGAGTTATTACATGAAAAATCAAGTAAAAAATTTTATTAAGAAAAGAAGGCTTAATAAAATTTTAAAATTACAGAGACATGTAATGACACAAAAAGCACAAACGTTGATTGATAAAGAAATTGAGGTTTTAGTCGACTATTTCGATGAAAATACTGGTGAATATTGCTCTCATTCTCAAAATCTTTGTCCAACAGTTGACTTTGGAGTGAGATTTGTGGATAATGGAAGTGTTAAAATAGGTGATTTCGTCAAAGTAAAGATTTATGACTTTAACGGAGAAGATTATAAAGGAGAAATTGTATGAATACACCAAATAAAATAACTCTTGCAAGGTTATTACTTATACCTTTAATAATATTTTTCTACTTAGCAGAGTTTATACCTTATGGACGTTTAGTTGCTGCAATATTATTTATGATTGCGTGCTTAACAGATTTTTTAGATGGATATCTTGCAAGAAAAAACAACCAAGTTACAACTCTTGGTAAATTTTTTGACTCAATTGCAGATAAAATACTTATCATGACAGGATTAATCTTAATTGTTGCTGTTCCAGTGCTCGGACATCCAGCTGTTAGAGTTGAATGGCTTGGGGTAGTTTGTGCAATAGTTATACTTGCCAGAGAATTTATCATTTCGGCATTGAGGCAACTTGCTGCTAGCAAGGGAAAAGTTTTGGCTGCTGATATGGGCGGGAAAATAAAAGCAACAATACAATTTATTGTAATATCAATTTATATGATTTTTGCCTTTGTGGAAACTGAGTTTCTTGCAGATATAAACACAACAGCGGTAACCGTTGTAAGGTTTGTTCTTATGGTTTTGCTTATTGCAACAGCAATCTTCACTGTATATACAGGTGCGGGCTATCTTATAAGAAACAGGGAAGTCTTCAAAGATGAAAATAAAAATAATCAAATTGAAAATAAGGAATAAGGGGTAAAATTATGGCAAAAGATGTAAATGAAGCAAGAAGAGAGGCGCTTGAACAAGCACTCTTGCAAATAGAAAAACAATATGGAAAAGGCGCAATAATGAAATTGGGCTCTAATTTTAAGGATAATATTGATGTTATTCCCACCGGATGTTTAACGCTTGATGTTGCTTTGGGAATAGGCGGAATTCCACGTGGAAGGGTTGTTGAAATATATGGACCGGAATCTTCAGGTAAAACTACTGTTTCTCTTCATATAATCGCTGAAGCTCAAAAATTGGGAGGAACATGTGCTTTTATTGATGCCGAGCATGCGTTAGATCCTTCTTACGCTGAAAAACTTGGGGTTAATTTGGGTGAGTTGCTTATTTCTCAGCCTGACAATGGGGAGCAAGCCTTAAATATTTGCGAGACTCTTGTAAGATCTGGCTCCGTTGACCTGGTAGTAGTAGACTCTGTTGCCGCTTTGACGCCAAAAGCAGAAATAGATGGCGAAATGGGCGATAACCATGTCGGATTGCAAGCGAGAATGATGAGCCAAGCATTGAGAAAGCTTACTGGTGCGATGAACAAAGGTAAAACAACTGTAATATTCATAAATCAATTAAGAGATAAAGTTGGTGTTATGTTTGGTTCTCCTGAAACTACCACAGGAGGAAAAGCGCTTAAATTTTATTCAAGCATAAGGCTTGATGTTAGAAGAAAAGATACAATAAAAGAAGGCGCGGAAATAATAGGAAACAGGACGACAATCAAGGTTGTTAAAAATAAACTTGCACCACCTTTCAGATCTGCCGAATTTGATATTATTTATGGACAGGGAATAAGCCAATCAGGCTGCGTTGTAGACCTTGCTTTAAATGCTGATATCATCAAAAAATCAGGTTCTTGGTTCTCATATAATGATGAAAAAATCGCTCAAGGAAAAGAGAATGTAAAAGCATATCTTGAGAAGAATCAAGACGTATATAATGAAATCTTTAATAAAATAAAAGAAATTTATATGAGTGGCGATGAAGCGCCAACAACAGATGATAATGGTGATGATGAAGATTTTGATGAATAAAAAAGTGTATATTGACCGAAAAAGGTTGATATACATTTTTTATTTATGCATTAATAGCGAAATATTATGTAAATTTATCTATATATACCACTTATCTTTTTGACGTTTCTTTTCTTTTTTAATAAAATTGATTTCTTGACTTGCTTTGTTGTCTGGTGATAAGGTGTAATAATTTTCGATTATTATCTTTTGTTTAGAGTTATTAAGAGGAATGGTTATGGTCTGCTTGTCATTTTTACCTGAAATAGATTTGAAAATTTTGTCGTTTACAATTATATCGTATGTTTGATAAGACCTTGCATTAAATTCTATTATTGCAATGCCGTTTTCAACTTTGTTTGTGAGTTCGACTTTTTCAACTTCGGTAAAATTTTTTGAGATATCGCTTGGTAAATTGAATGCTGAAAATAATTCTGCTCGAGTATATCTTTCAGGAGTAAAAGTGTTAGCAAGCATAACACGATGATTTTCTTCCAGTTCAATTCCATCAATATTTTTTTCAATAATACTTTCAGGACGAATAAATTGTGAATCGTCTTTAATTTCCTCAAAGTATCTCTTCACAATTTCGGTTGGCTGGTTTCCGCCGGCATACTTAATTGGTGTATTATCAAGATTTCCAAGCCAAACTCCCACTGTTTGAGTTTTGGTGTAAGAAACATTCCATGCGTCAGTATTTTCTTTTGAAGAAGGTTTGCCTACGGTTCCTGTTTTAGATGCAATCTCGCAATTAAGAGTTGCCAATTTTTTTGCTGTTCCCGTTTTTGCACAGGTTTTTAACATGTCTGTTAAAAGATATGCACAATCATCTTTTAAAACTTTTTCACCGATTGATTTGTTAATATATACAAGTTTATTGTTTTTATCGGTTATAAATGAAACAAATTTTGGCGATTTGTAAAACCCTCCATTTGCGAATGTTGTATAAGCACCTGCAAGTTGGGCAAGGTTTACGCCATAAGTCATTCCTCCCAAAGCGAGGCTGTAACTATCATCCGTTTCATCGAAGCTAATGCCCATTTTTTGAGCAGTTTGCTTTGCTTTTTCAATCCCAACATAAGAAAGAACCTTTACAGCGGGGATATTGATCGACTTTGATAAAGCTTCTCTTGCACTTATATAACCTCTATAAACATTTCCAACATTTTTTGGTGTATAATCTGATAT
>CANQBU010000054.1 GCA_947589615.1 uncultured Clostridia bacterium
CATTTGCCTCGCTAATACGCCCCTCTTTCAGAATAGCTTTGTATTCCTCTTCGGAAATATTTTTCTTGTGAAGTTCGTCAAGAACACTTGCAATCTTCTTGTTTAAATCATTGACCTTTAGGCAAGTTTCTTTAAAAAGTGTATTCAATGTCATAAACTGTCTTGCCGTCAATTCAATGATATCATTTTTGATTTGAATTTTAACCTTTTCGTCATCTTTGACATCTTGCGGATATGTAAATTTCCTCTTTAACTCCTCATTGGCAAGACTAAGCATTTCTTTAAGATTTAAAAAGGAACTTCCCAAACTTATTTTTTCATATTCTCTTACTACATCAAACCTCACAACTTGAAAAGGGAAGTTAATTGACAATAATTGGGATTTCTCCCTACATAATCTTAAAAGATGTTTGCGTGGATTTATCTTTTCAAATTCTTCAAGGCTGGAATAAAATTTCATTTCCCTCACTCGGGCATAACCGCCATAATAAAGTTTGTTGTATTTTTCTGCATCTTCATTAGAGCCAAAAGCAATGACTTCATCTTCGCTAACAAATCCAAAAATTTTATTTTTTTCTTTCATTTTTTCTCCTTTATTCAAGTCCTAAATAATTATTTCCTAGATACCTATCTTTTTCAAGCATTTCAAGGTATAGCGGCTCTTGCCTGTCTAAGTTCTGCTCTTCATCAACCAGATATTCATTGAGAATCGATTTAAATTCCTCGTCATCAATTTTTCCGCTTTCCTTGCCAAGTTTAAACGCCTGTTTTATTTCATTGTTTTTTGAAGTAATTTTTGAACAGGTATCATTGTAGACCTTATACAATTCTATAAATTGCCTTGCAGTCAATTCCATTGAATAATTACCTACGCTGATTTTTATCTTTTCATCATCTTTGACATCTGATGGATAATCATATTTTCCCTTCAACTGCTTGTTTGCAAGAGACAACATTTCTTTAAGTTCCCAAAAGTCGCATGAGGAAGATTTAACGTCTGTTCCCCCTTCCTTTAAATGATAGTAATGTATATTAAAAGGGAGCGAGACTATACAGAGATTGCTTTTTTCGAGACATAATCCAGTAATAACATCGGAAGGAACATCTTTGACATAATCCTCCCACTTTTCGTAAATATGTAAAGCCCTCACATAACCTTCGCTTCTTCCAAACAATTCAGCATATCTTTTTGCATCTTCCTTTGACCTGAAAAACGCATTTGAGCCTTTAATATTGTAAACTTTTTTTGATTCCTTATCGTTAAGATTTTCCATTTCACTCCTTTATTCAAGTTCTAAATAGTCTTTATCTTTGAAACTGTCCTTTTCAAGCATATCGAGATAAAAAGAATAAGGCTCGTCAATTTTCTCTTTTAATAAAAGTTTCTTGCAAAGATTTTTATATTTATCTTCGTCGTAATTTCCATAGTCTATGATTGATTTAATCATTCCGTTTATGTCGTTTATTTTTTGGCATGTTTGCTTGAATACGTCATACATGGTCATAAATTGCCTTGCCTTCAAAACGACCGACCAAAAACCTGAATTAATCTCCACAAAATAATCGTCGTTTACTTCTCGAGGATAGGTATACTCTTCCTTTAACTTCTTATTTGCGAGGAAAACCATCATTTTAAGAACTTTTAAAGTGCAAGAATCGCTACTAGATTCCTTTCCACTGTCATTCATCGCATATTCCACATTAAAAGGCAATTTGATACAATTTATAATATCGAATTTTTCTTCGCACAACCTTTCAAGTGCATCATCGGCAGAAACTTTAATATAATCATCGCAATTATCAAAAAGTTTTATAGGCTGAACTTTTTTCTGTCCACCATGAAAACGATTGTTAAATTTTTCTGCCTCTTCCTTTGTCTTAAAATAAACACCGTCCAAGCCAAACGCTTCTGTTACTTTTTGCTTGTCTTCCATATTATTCTCCTTTACTCAAGTTCTAGATATGACCTAAATTTAAAATCTTTTTCAAGCATGTCAAGATTGCAAGTTGGAATCTCCTTTACATCATATAAAAAGTATCTGCTTTGAATTTTCGTGTATTTCTCTTTGTCATAGTTGCCACGCTCAGTGATTGATTTGAGATTTTTGTCTATCTCGTTTAACTTGTCGCAAGTTTTCTTAAATATTTCATATAATATCCTGCATTGCTTAACCGTCAACACCGCCTCTTTATTGCCCAACTTGGCTATAACCGTTTCTGTTTCTTGAACATCTTGAGGATAGGAGTGATTTTCCTTTAACTTCTCGTTTGCAAGAGTAACCATTTCTTGTAGGTTTCGAAGGCTAATCTTATCACTCCAAAAGCGCATTCCCTTTTCTTCATATCTAACGCGAAAAGGCAGTTGCATTTCATTATACAAAAGAACAAACTTTTCTCTGCACAGCATTTCAAGTGCATCATCGGCAAAAGAATTTGCATAATCTTCGCAATTTTTGAAAACCTTAATTGCTTTGATTTTTCTTTCTCCCAAAGAAAACTGTTTATTAAATTTTGCCGCCTCTTCTCTTGATTCAAAATATATGCCATTAGAGCCATACATCTCTTTTACTTTTTTTGCTTTTTGTTTATTAACTTCCATATTTTCTCCTTTCATTCAAGTGCAAGATAATCTTTATCCTTAAAACTATCCTTTTCAAGCATTTCGAGGTGGCAATAAATTGGCTCTTCAATTTCCTCTTTTATAAATAGTTTTTTGCAAATTTGACTATATTTTTCTTCTTTGTTCGCACGATTCACGATTGATGTGAGCATTCCGTTTATCTTATTTAATTTGTCGCAAGCATTTTTATATGTTTCATACAGGGTTATAAACTGTCTTGCCGTCATCTCGATCGTCCAAGAGTCTATATTAATTTTGACCATTTCTTTGTCCTGGACTTCCCTAGGATAGGCATATCTTTCTTTCAACTTCTTGTCGGCAAGGGTAATCATTGTTTGGAGCCGTTCCAAACTGCAGGAATTGATACCCGTTCTCTTGTTTTTATCGGTCGTATACTCGATGATAAATGGCAGTTTTATTTCGCCAATTTCAAGATTTTTCTTTTCTTTGCATAGTCTTTCGATAGCATCGTCAGCGAAAGTGCCTATATATTCATCAAAAGTTTTGAAAAGATTTACTTTATTGATTACTTTCCTTCCCGAAAAGAAAAATTGTGCGTATTTCTCGGCCTCGGTCATTGTTGCAAAATATATTCCGCCATAGCCATATGCTTTTGTCTCATTATTTACCTTTTTCGTTCCACTTCCTTTATTGGAATTGGACATGGAAATTTTTTCAAACATATCAAGGCGGCCATATGGGGTTTCATTTTGTAAAAAATATTTTTTCTGAATTTGCTCAAATTGCACTTTGTCAACCTTTCCGCCCTCAACGATTGATTTGATTGCCCCGTCTATATTATCGAGTTTATCGCAAACTTTCCTATATGTTTCATATAGTGCTTTGCATTGTTTTATGGTCAGTTTCAGGTCTTTATCACGCACCTCCAGTCTGAGACTTACGTCGTCTCGGACATATTGAGGGTTTGTGAGCCTTAACTGTTCGTTTACAAGTGTAAGTATTTCTTGAAGAGTGTCTAGTTTACAGGTATTGAAATGCCCATTCGTGTCTCCAACTGGGGAAAATTCAATGGTAAAAGGCAGATTTATTTCATTGTGCAGGAACATACGCTTTTCTTCGCATAGCCTTTCTATTGAAAATTCAGCGTCAGTGCTTAAATACTCGTCGCAATCTTTGAAAAACTTTAACGTATTGATTTTTTTCGCTTCCGAAGAAAAGAGATGATTGAATTTCTCAGCCTCCTTTGTTGATTTAAAATATATACCATTATAGCCATAAATCTCTATTACTTTTTGTTTGCTTTCTTCCATATTTTCTCCTCATAGCCTCAGCAGGAATATTTCATAAGATTTTAACTTGTTTTATATATCCTGTAACTCTAATGAAAATAGTTATATATAAGATATTAACATATTATAGAACAAAAGTCAAGATGCATTTGAAAGAGAGCGGATTTTAAATTTTTTAAATATCATAAAATTTAATATAGATGAAAACTAAGTAAGCCTAAGACTAAACTTGCATTTGCAAGTCGCCGAGCATCTGGCTCGTCGATAATAATGGAAACTAAGTAAGCTAAGACTAAACCTGCATTTGCAAGTCGCCGAGCATCTGGCTCGTCGATAATAATGGAAACTAAGTTTCCCGATAATGGTCAAGACTAAGTCTTGGTGCATTATGCACCTTCTTATTTTACTTCGTTTGAGTGATATTTTAAAGAGAGCGGAAATTTATGTTTTTTAAATATCATAAAATTCGCTAGCCGTCAAACATCAGGTTTGAAAATATGTGTTGACAAATTTACTTGAACATGTTAAAATATGACTGTAAAAGGAAAAATATATGGGAAATGAAGATAAACCAAACGACCTTGACTCCAGACTTAAAAAAGTTCCAAACGTTTCTAAGGTCGCCAAAGATGACGGCAGAATCGTCAGCTACATTAAACAAATAAGCTCTGACGGCTTCGCACCTATTAAAACAACAGTTGTGGACGCTCTTCACAATAGAGAAATTCTTTTGCTTGTCTTAAATGACTTGCATATCGGCTCGCCGGGCTGTAATATTGATAAGGTTATAAGATATCTTCAGGAAGTTAAACACATTCCTAATCTTTATATCATACTCAATGGTGACCTTATGAATAACGCCAACAACCTCGGCAAATCCAGCCCCCTTGAAAATGACTTGTCGCCAATGAACGAACAAAAAGTCATTCATACACTTTTGAGCGACCCTCTTATCAAAAATAAGATTGTATGCTCGACAAGCGGTAACCACGAAAGCGGCGCAAGAGCAAGAGATAGCGGACTTGATTCACTTGTCACTCCAATGGCAACACTTGGCATACTTGACAAATATTCAAGATATATGGCACAGGTCGTATTCAAAGTTCAAAATCCATACTCCAAACAAGGATACTCAAATTTCAGAGTGCTTGTCCGCCACGGCAACGAGACGGGAGGTAATCCCGGAAAGGTGCTTGACGCCATGTTTAATAAACTCAAAAATTTCGGACATTATGACATGGTAATCCAAGGGCACACCCACAAAAACCTTTACTCGGTTGACGACACAGTAATTCAAGATAAAAATCAAGCAGTTAAACATAATGTTACAACAGTCAATGTCCCTGCCGCTGAGGAAATGAATTCCTATTCAACCGACTATGGCTATCCACCTCCAAACACAGACAACTTCATTCTTTCAATAAGGGCAGAACGTAACCTTGACACACTTGATAAAACACTCAACGATGAGACCGTTTTGCCTTATAAATACATTATCGACACAATAAGCCTTGACCGCCTTGAGTTTACCGACCTTGCATCTTATGAAGTAAAAATGCCAGAGAAACTCACAAGCGATTATATCGACAATGCCGCAAAAAGAGCGGTAAAGAAAGTGGGATACATGTCGGCAGGCAAAGCAAGACCCCTTCCAAAGAAAGAAGACCCTGATGACAATTACGAAGACGAAAGAGGAGATATTTAATGGCAAATAAAAATGAAATTACAATAGAAGATGACGAAGAATTCGAGCAAGAGCCATACACTCTTGAGAACCTCGAAAACGATATCGCCGGCTATAAATCGAATGCGAAGAAACTTCCACGCTCTAAACACTTAATCGTAAAACTTCCATCGGAAATTAAGCAAATCGACATGTGCGTTTTGTCAAATATTATGGTGGGCTTAACGGGTGCACACAATAACACGGCAAAGGAAGATAAACCTTTCAGAATCCAAAAATTTAAAGCACATATTGAAGAACTTGCAAGAAATCCAGAAGCACAAATCATGCTTGGCGGAGATTTATTCTATTTCCCAGGCGGAAGTGCAAAATATCGCGAAACTTACTCCCCATCTTATGAGGACCAAGTTAATCTTATGGCACAACTTTTAGCACCAGTCAAAGATAAAATTGTCGGGGCGTATGACGGAACAGAAGAGATTAAGATATTCGAAAAAGATGGCATCAACTTAACTTCAAAACTCATGAACGCTTTGGGTATAGGCGAAAGATATTGCGGCCAAATGGCAGAAGTGGACTTTGTCTTTAATAACAGCATGACAAATAACACCTCCCAACCCGTTTATATGCTTTTCGACCATGGCTTTTTAGTCGCAAACACTTCGGCAACAATCGCAAGAAAAACTGAAGGATTGCAAGAAAAAATAAATGGCAAGGATTTCTATTTCACAAGCCATTACAATAAATTATTCATCGAAAGAAGAGCCGCCCTTGTCGCAGACCATGGCAACCACATGCTTAAAAAACCTTACTACTTTATTTCAGTGGGAGGATATAGAGATTATCCAAACCGCCTCACCTCAAATAGAAATGTCAGTGCGGCAAACACCGATAATGGCATGATTCGAGTTTTCGTTGTTCCAAACCCAGACCGCGGCAATGTTCGTGGACATGACTATGTGGGAGAACCAACCTATAAGATTTGCCAAGAATTTAAAAACTTTGGAAGAACTCCGGGAACAGACCTTGACTTCAATATCATAAAAGAGGTTGCAAAAATAAACGCAGAAAATACTTACGCAAAAATAATGTTGCTTGACTCAATTGACAAACAATTCGATGACCTTCAAAAGGAAAATGTTGAAAAAATCTTAACAAAACGCTACAAAAAACAAACAGAACGCGAAAGTAAAATACCTGCCGAGCAAAAAAGACCGGTAAAAAATGATAAACAAACTTTGGTAATCGAAGAGGAGGATGAACTATGATAGGCGGAATAAAGACAAAGATTGACGGAGATTACTGCGCATACTGCGACAAGAAAGTTGATATTGAAAATCAAAATTTCTGCCCTGTTTGCGGAAATCCGCTGACCGAAGATGGCGAAAATCTCCGCCACGAACAAATCGTTTCCGAAAAACTCAAACTATTAAGTGAATTATCTCGTTCGGTTAAAGACCCTGCCACATTGAAAACAATACAGGAAAAAATTCAAAATTTATAAAAAATATTGAAAAATCAATAAAAAACGTCAAAAAAACATGTTTTTCGTGAATTTAATCAAATTTTGATAAATTCTTTAAGAAAAAACATGTTTTTTATTGCCATACAAAAATACAAAAATTTATTTTCTAGGATTTTAAAAATTTAATTGTTTCTGGGATTGCTTCATCTATATTTGTTCTCAGATTTATAAAATACTCTTGCTTATATGGAAGATACTCGTCCTCTTTTTGGGCAAGGTCGACAGGAAAGCATTCAATTTGTTTTACAATGATTTTGCAAAGCGCCTTGCCAATCACGTAAAGCCCATTTGAGTCATCAATATCATTTTTGTAAACAATTTTTTGATAATCTTCGCATGCCATTATTTTATCAACCGCATATCCAATCAAAAATTGCAGTTTTTCAATTGCAAATTCATTGCCTCTTGATGCCGACAAAAGTTCCCAAAAGATATACATTTTATAGTTCTCTTTCAAAAGTCCAGAAATCCCCGTTTTGTAATAGTAAGCAAGAAGATCCATGGCAACAGGGTCTTCGCTTGCCCCCAAATATTTGACATAATCAAATTCTTCTTTAAAAGTTTCTGGTTTTTTTTCTATTATTTCATTCATTGTCTTTCTTGCTTCGGCAAAGCCTTCAAGTGCATCATCATAATAAATAAAAGGTTCTCGTTTTAGTTTGCTCATATTCGCATCTCCTTAAAATGATTATATCATAAAATATAATTACTACAAATAAATTTCATTTAATTTTAACAAAATTATCCTCTTTTTTCGATAAAATTGAAGAAATCTTGATAACATTGTCTAAAAGTTGCCTTCTTTTCACTTAAAAGTTTTTTAAATTCCTCAATTGTAAAATATTTGACTTGTTCAAGTTCGCTCTCTTGAATTGAGATATCTTCAAGTGAAAAGTCCTTCTCCAAAAGATATATGTAATCAAGTTCGTTTTCAATAAAGTCCTCCCTGTAAACTTCATGCCTTTCATATTTGCCTAGAAGTTTTAGTTTTTCATCTGTTATATCAAGCCCCAATTCCTCTTTAACCTCTCTGACAAGTGAAGGCCAAATTTCTTCACCCGCC